>NZ_JANSIV010000114.1:0-26728 GCF_047502705.1 Synechococcus sp. H70.1 | reverse complement strand
GGTGTTGGCTGTCCTTCCGCAGGGGGGGTTTGTCCTTCAGGGGCAGGAGCAGTGCCCAAGGGAATGTCTTTGTCGTAGTAATAGGCAATCAAATCAAAAGCGGCGTCCAGCTCCCCTGTGTCTTGAACGGGATTTAGGCTAATGTTGCTCACCCGAAACAAGGTGCGTAGGCGCTCTATATCCCTCATAAGACTAATGATGTCCGTGTAGGGGCCCCGCACCGTGACGCGGGTGGTCTGCACCTGGATAGCCGGAGCAATGATCGCGGGCACTTCGGGGTTATCCGAAGAAGCAGGGGTGAGGGGAGAAGGGGCAAAACTGCGCAACTCGCTGTTGGGCTGTCCTCGCACCAGGCGGCTGAGATCGATCAGTTGCGTGTCGGCATTCTCGGGGGCGGCGAGCAAGGAGCTGATCTGCTCTTGCTGCACACGAGCCCTCTCGATTTGGTTGGGCAGATCCTGTAGGCTGGCAATCTGGCCCTGTACCTCCTGCAACTGGCTGGTTTTTTGGGCTACCTCTCTTTCCAAGGCCTGCACCTCTCTAATTAGAGGACGGAGTTGGGTGAAGGCCAAAACGCCTGCTGTACCCAGGCCCAGGATCCCGATCAACAGGCCAATGCGAATAGGGGTCAGCTCGACACCCAGCAGTACCGGCGGCCCCGCCGGAGGTGCCATTAGTTGGTCATCGTGAAAACTGTCCAGCGAGCCGGTCATCAGTTCCCCTCCACTTGACGCAAAATGCGGATCTTTTCCACCAAGCCTATTGCTCCCCGCTGCTCCAGCTCGCGGGTAAACTCTGGGTCGGGATCCCCTATGGTTCGAATAGTAACCGTTAGGCCGTAGGTGACGCTGGGTTCAGTTTCAGGGGTGCCCTCCACTCGAGAGGCACTGTTGATAACGGCGCTGGTTACGAAGTTGGAATCCAGCAGAGTAAGCAAAAAGTCGTTCACCAAGGGAAAATCCAGCGCCCCGCCTTGGATGTTCACAGTATCGCCAGAGGCGCTGATGTTGGTTATCCATACCCCTTGCCCAGGGATCCTGCGCCGCACTTCTTCTAGAATGGCCGACCAAGGCTGGACGGATCCCAGAAAAGAGCGAAACCCTTCTGTCTGGGTGCGAATGGTTTGTAATTCTTGGCTGAGGCCCTGGAGCCGGGTCAACTCGGCATTGGCTGTGCTGAGTTCTCCTTCGAGGCGGCTTCGCTCTGCCCTAAGGACATCTCTCTGGCGGGAGAAGAGGGTCTGGAAGTACAAAAAACCCCCCATGGCCACGGCAGCTACGGCAATCCCCAGGCCAATGGCCAAAGCCCAGCTCTCCGCTCCGGCAGCAGCTGTTGGGGCAGCTACCGCCCCTGGCTGAACGGTGGTAGGAACTTCCGGCCTTTCCTTGAGAAAGTTAATTTCCGGTGTGTACATCACTCGCCTCACTCATTGGTGGACAGTGTCTCCAAGGGATCCCTGTCGTTACTTGCCGGCTTCCCGCATGGCTAGCCCCAGAGCCACCCCCATTGCTGGTCGCTCCTCCAGGGGCACCTCGGTTGAATCTGGTATGAGGATGCTGCCAAAGGGATCCACCAACTCCACCGCCACGCTCAACAACTGGGATAAGAAGCCATCCATTTGGCCAATGCTGGCTCCTGGCCCGGCCAGCAATACTTTCACCACAGGAAAGCTGCTTTCCGTGCTCGTGAAAAAGTCAATCGAGCGCTTTAGTTCATCGGCCAAATCGGAGACGACACGGGCCACCGCTGCCACACCGGGGTTGCTGGGAACCGGTTGCTCTCCCGTGGCCAAAACATCGGCGGGGTTGATCAAGGGTAACCTTAGAGTTCGCAACAGGTCGCCAGTGCGGCTAACCGGCAAATTCAGGGCCTGGGCCAGCACCTGGCGCATGTGGATGGTGCCGATGTTGACGGTGCGGGTAAATTGCGGGATGCCGTTGACCAAGATGCTGATCTCGCTGCTCTCGTAGCCGATGGAGCTAAGCAACACCGCCTCTTGGGGGCCGTACTGGAGGAGCTGGTCGCGGATGGTGCGAATGAGGGAGAAGCTAGCCAGCTCCACACAGCGCGCCTTCAGGTTGGCTGCTTGCAGCACAGCCAGGTAGTTGTCCACCACCTCCTTGGGGATAGCCACCAGCAGCACCTCAATGCGCTCAAGGCCATCCTGGGAAAGGTCGAGGCCCAAGGGTTGGTAGTCCACATCCGCCTGATCCCGGGGGTAGGGGATGTAGAGCTCCGCCTCCTGTTCTAGGACCACCCGCCGTAGCTCATCAGCAGGCAGGTCAGCAGGCAGGCGAAGGAGGCGGACAACGGCCTCTCGTGCCGGCACCGCGGTCGCCACCGGCAAGTTGGTGGGCACCTTGTATTCGTTGAGCAAGTTGGCCAGGGTCAGGCCAACCGTGTCTGGATCGAGGATGCGCCCCTCGACCATGGCCCCCTCTGGCATTTCCACGCTGTGGTAGTGAACTAGACGATAGCGGCCATTGCCCTGTTTTTTCAGTTGGGCAACGGCAATGCGCTCGGCGTTGATGTCCACCCCAAGCAAGGTTTGAGTTCTGGAGCCACCAAGAAAGCCAAACACGCTGGAAACCCCGCCCTCTGCGCTACTGCTAGGACGCATACTACCCAATTTGTCTGGGGGTTACCACCGTTTGCAGTTGACTGCCGGCAAAGATTTGTGCTAGCTGGCCCTCCCCTACCAGGGATCCCAACCCGTTCTAAGCAGGCGAGACTCAGGGGTGGGAAAGGCAGAACTTGCGGCTAGAATCGTAGTCTGTATTTACGGACACTAGGCTGACTTTATCGCCCCTTTTTGGAATGCTGAGCACTTGGGAATTCGACCTGGCCATTCCGGCACCGGGCCGGGTGTACCGCGGCCGCGGCATTCTCGAGGCCGTCCCCCTGACGATCCTGGGATCCCGCGTGTTGGTGATCGGGGGGGAGCGATCGCTAGCTGTGGCTGAACTGCCCCTGAAGCGCAATCTGGAGCGGGATCCCGCCGTTCAGGTTTACTGGAGCACCTATGGAGTTGACTGCACCGAATCGGAGCTGGCTCGTCTCCAGGCTCTGGCCACAGCAGAATCCGTAACCGGCATTTTGGGGGTGGGGGGCGGCAAGGCGTTGGATACCGCCAAGCTGGTGGCCCATCGGTTGGGGATCCCGGTGGTGACCGTGCCCACCTCAGCTGCCACCTGTGCCGCCTGGAGCGCCCTGTCCAACATCTACTCGGAGGCCGGAGCTTTTCAGCGGGATGTGGCCCTGGATCAGGCTCCCGCTGCTTTGATCCTGGACTATGAGTTGATTCTGCAAGCGCCGGCACGCACCCTGGTGGCCGGGATCGGGGATGCCTTGGCCAAGTGGTACGAGTCCTCTGTAAGCAGCGGCGCCTCGGAAGATGCCCTGGTCATCGGCGCTGTACAGCAGGCCCGCGTCTTACGGGATTTGCTCCTCCAACAATCGGTGGCAGCCCTGCGGGAGCCAGGTGGGACTGCTTGGAAGCAGGTGGTGGACGCCTGCATTTGCCTAGCGGGGATTGTCGGCGGCATGGGAGGAGCCAAGTGTCGCACCGTGGCCGCCCATGCTGTCCACAACGGTCTTACTCATCTGGTGGGCCACCGGGCCGCCCTGCACGGCGAGAAAGTGGCTTTTGGCATCTTGGCCCAGCTTCGCCTGGAGGAAATCCTGCAGGGAAGCCAGTTGGCGGTGGCCGCCCGCACCCATTTGCTGGAGTTCTACCGCCAGGTGGGGCTACCTCTTAACTTGCGGGATCTCCACCTGGGCCACCTGGGATCCGCCGAGCTGCTGCACGCAGCTCAAGTGGCCTGCCAGCCAGGCTCGGGCATCCACCACCTGCCCTTCCCTGTTAGCCCCGAAGCCCTGCTGGTGGCCCTTACCACCACCGACTTGACCAGCTCCAGTCCCGTCCTGCCGCGGCTCTAGGCTGGCCTAGGGATCTTCCCGCTTTCCCACTTTGCCAGTCCAGGCGGGGGTTTGGGCCCTCTGCAGCCGAGCTTCCCGGTAGGCGCTAGAGGTGGCGCCTGCCAAGACCAAGGCTCCGCCCATCCAAGTCCACCCATCCGGGATCTCGGCAAAGACCCAGAACCCGAGCAGGCTAGCCCAGAGGAGGCGAAAAAAATCAAGAGGCAGGAGCATCGTCACCTCGGCCAGCTTGTAGGCCTGCGTGAGGGCCACCTGGCCCAGGCTGCCCAGCAGCCCCATAGCTGCCATCCACAGCCACTGCTCCGGCGAAGGCCACCTCCAAACCCAGACGGCAGCCAGAAAAGAAAGAGGGGTCTGCAACAGGCCCATGTAGGCAGTGATCGTGAGGCTGGACTCGGTGCGGGCGAGGATCTTGAGCACGATGGTCACCCAGGCAAAGAGGGCTGCCGCCGCCAAAGCTAGTCCTGTCCCTAAGGAGAGCTCCCGAAAGCCCGGCCTTAGCATCACCAAGGCCCCGGCAAACCCCAGGCCCAACCCCAGCCAGCGGGAGGGACGCATCTGTTCGCCCAACACCCAGACCGCCATGAGGCTGGCAAACAAAAGCTGGACAAAGCTCAGCGCCGTTGCTTCCGCCAAAGGCAACAGGCTGGCTGCCCAGAAGGAAAGCAGCATCCCCAAGGTGCTGATTGCCGAGCGCAGGAGGTAGAAGCCCATCTTGGCGGTGCGCAGAGAGTGGATCCCTGCTTGCAAAAGCAGCGGCACTAGGGCAAGCAACCCAAATAGGTTACGCAAGAACACAATTTCAAAAGGGTGCAGGGCGGGCGTGTTGAGCCGGATGATCGCCCCCAAACAGGCAAAACAAAAGGTGGCCAGCAGCTTCAGGGCAACCCCTTGCCAGGCTCTCATTTGGCCCCCCTCCGCAAACCGGCCCACTTGCGTGTTCTCAACGTTACAGCTCACACCCAAACGTTTAAGTACAGACTTTTCAGCCTTGAACTCTCACCCTAAGCGGACTGTCAGGGATCCAACCTGCGCTCCTGAGCACTCCCTGCCCCCCTGGTCAGCAGGGAAAAAGACTTCAAGAGGAGCCACCGGCTGGAAGTCCTAGGTCTTCTTTAGAATCTCCTGCAGGTAGCCAATGACTGTTTCTGGCCGGAGGTGGGTCATGCAGGGGTGGCCTTCCACCAGGCAGGCTTCGTTTTTGAACTTGTTTTCCACGCAGACCCGGCATTTATAGGAAGTTTGGGTAATGTAAACATGGGGCAGGCGAGGCGCCCACAGCCGCACCGGGCTAGCTCCATCGCCATCGGCATCGTTGCCAAACAGAGCAATGGTGGGGCAGCCCACGGCCGCTGCAATATGCATCGGCCCCGCATCCACAGAGATACAGACCCGCGCCCGCTTCAGGGCTCCGGCCAGCTCGAGGAGGCTGGTTTTGCCCCGCAGGTCAATCATCCCTGTTTCAGCCATCAGTTGCTCTTCGCCGTCACCGTGGTAGAGGGATCGCTGCAGCTCGGGGGCACTGCCAATTAGCCCCACCTGCAGGCCCTGTCCCTGGCACCACTGGATCACTTGGCGCCAGTACTCGAGCGGCCACATCTTGGCACGGCGGGTGGTGGTGATGTGCACCAGGACTTCCGGCACGGGAAAGTCGGGATCCCGGCTGGGCAGCTCTAGGCGGAAAAAATCTGTTTCCACATAAGCCAGGCGGCAGAAGATCTCGGCAATGTAGTTGCTGGTGAGGATGTCTTTGTAGCGCTGCAAAAACTCCAGGCTGTTCCAGTCGTCGTCCTGGAGCATGCGCTGCACCGGGTCGGGGCCGGGATCCAACTTGCGGCGAAAGTCCAGGGTCAAGCAGGCGCCAGCAATGTACTGGGGGCGCAGGGCCGTCACCGCCACCAGGTTGAGCTCGCTAAACTCGTCGCAATTGATGGCCAGATCGTAGGGCCCGGCCTGGGCCACCCGTTCCCGTACTGCTGCTGTTAGGGCCTCGAGGTAATCGGGGCGGCGGCTGTAGAGGGGGAAACTAAAGTCAATGTAGGGGCAGTGGAGCTCAAAGTCGCGGGTAATCTCGCTGCCAAAAAAATCCAGCACACAGCCGGGGTATTTCTCCTTGAGGCCCCGCAGGAGGGGGACGGTGACCACAAAGTTGCCCACCTTGCTGGAAGAAAATACTGCCAGATGGGGCCGTTCCCGCAGGGGTTGGTTGGCAAAGCGCTGCATAGGGTTGGGATCCCCAGAAAAAGCTGTTTGCGTCCGCAGGGCAGAGCACCTTACCTTTTGTTAAGCTACCATCCCCAGGGCTACTCAAGGCCGGCTGGCCTGGCTGCCATCCCAGATGACTACCACAGCAAAGCGATCCAGAAAGCCATCGACGGCGTTCATCTGGCGCAGGTTGAAGGCATCTTCGGCGGAGATCACCAGGTCGTAGCCTAGCGTGCGCATGGCGCGGATGCGGTAGGGCCGTTCCCCAATGCGGTTGACTAGCAAGCGGGCCTGCTCTTCCGAGGTGGCGTAGGCGGCGGTGCCTTCGCTGCCCACAAAGGCAACATTGAGGTCCTGGCCAAGATTGGCGGGCGGGTAAACTGGGTTGCCGTCGGGATCCAGAAGGCGCATCGATTGGCTGGGCAGAAAATCCAGGCCGCGGGCATCCACGAGCAGCCCTGTTACCTGCGGGGTTTGCCGCCGGGATCCCGCCTCGAGGCCAGCTCCCCCCCCTGGCCCTTGGCCTGTGCCCACCCCCGAGCCAGGGCTGGAGCCGCGCCCCCCGCTCTGGCCGCTGCCGGGCCCGCTCCCTTCTCCCTGGCCAGAACCCGAGCCACCGCCCCCGCTGCCGAACTGGCGCAGCAACTCCAAATCGAAAACTGGCCCTTCCGACCTTGCCTCCTCGCTAGAAACTACCGACTCTACTTCCAACTGGTCAGGAGTAACTGGCCGCCAGGGCGTTTCTGCTGGGAGCGGTTGTCCCTCGACGACTGAAGCAGGGGCGCGGTAAAGGGGAGGGAACAAGGGGGTTTGTGCCCAAGCTGTTTTTGTCCCATGGAGGGGAAGAATCCCTCCCGCCACCACCGTCACCAAGATTGCCCCGATCCCGGCCCTGTGCGGTCTCTCCTTCCAGCACCTCATGCCTACACCTTGTGGCCTGATGACCTGCGCCTCACCCCTCCCCATGCTAGCCAGACCCTGCCGGTTCGGCAGGGGATCCCGCGCAGTCCTTCCTTTGGCTTTCTCTCCCCTGCGGCGGGATCCTTGGCTTAGGGGGGCTGGGAAAACGAGGTGTTGATCCCCAGCGATCCCCAGGCTCTTGACCAATAAGCAGAAATACGTGAACATGGGTTCATCATGCCCTTGATCCCCGTTGATCCCAAGCTGGGGTCATCAGCGGTTGGAAAGCACAAGGCAGGCTGTTACCCCCGTGAGCCAGGGGTTGCCCTTAGCCACAAGTGGGGATCGGCCTTTGGGTTAGCTAGTGGAGCGTGTGCACAAGCCCAATCTGTTGAGAACAGGAGACCCTGACCATGCCACCAGAGCGGATCCCGTTGGAAGAAATGACCATTCGGCAGTTGCGAGAAGAAGCTGCCCGCTATCAGATCCCCAAGTACAGCCGCATGACCAAAGACCAGCTTATCCAGGCTATTCGGGAGGCCCAGGCCAAGGCTGGTCCCCCCGGGAATGCAATGCCGGAGCCCAGTGGCCAAGAGGTAGTTACCGGGACGAAGTATGTCGGCCAAGTAGCCAGCAAGCTGGATCTGGCTGATGTGGACAAGGGGCTGGGGGATCTGCCCGGGGGCTATGGCGAAAGCCGCATTGTCCTGCTGCCGCGGGATCCCCAGTGGGCCTACGCCTACTGGGATGTGCCCAACGAAGCCAAGGAGAGCAAGCGCCGCGAGGGCGGCCAGCAGTTGGCGCTGCGTCTGTACGATGTAACCGATATTGATTTCGACCGCCAGCCGGCTCACAGCATGCAGGAGTACCCCTGCGATGAGTTGGCGCGGGAGTGGTACTTGCCAATCCCAGTGAGTGACCGCTCCTATTTGGTGGAGATTGGCTACCGGACGGCAGATGGTCGCTGGCTGATGTTGGCCCGCTCAGCGGCAGTGATGGTGCCGCCGGTCTTCCCCTCTGACTGGTTGGAAGAGCACTTCCTAACCGTGCCCTTTGATATGCCCCTCCAGGGCCGCACCCTCTACCAGCTCACCGAGCCCTACAAGCGCAGCGCTGCCGGCATGGGCGTGGTGGCCTACAAAGGCGACGAGCCGCAGCGGGAGGCGACAGCGGATCCCTTCCTGGAAATGGTGGGCGGTTTTGAGGCAATGCGGGTGGCGGGATCCCTGTTTGGCAGCCACCAAATGGGCAGCCGTCAACTGGTGCCCGAGCAGGCCATTAGCTCGTTTGTTATCCCTTCAGGTGTGGGCATGATGGGCATGGCAGAGGTGCCTGCTGCCCCTTGGATGGCTTCTGGATCGGGCCTGGGGCTGTTCTCCGGCGCTTCCGAAGTCCTGCCGCGGCGCTCCCGCAAGTTCTGGCTGGTGGCTGATGCCGAGCTGATTGTCTATGGAGCCACGGAGCCGGACGCCACCGTTACCATTGGCGGGCGCAAGATCCAGCTCAACCCCGATGGCACCTTCCGTTTCCACATGGCTTTCCCGGATGGCAACATCGACTTCCCCATCTTTGCCGTGGCTGCCGACGGCGAGCAAAACCGGGAGATCCACATGACCTTCGACCGCCGCACCCTCTCCCGCCGCACCAACCCCAAGGAGGAAGCCTTCGAAGAACTGCTGCCCTAGAGGTTCTACCCCTACTCTCCTCCCCCCGCCTGCCAGGGGGGCTTTTTCTGCTGTTAACGAGGGACTTGCCGACCTTGGAAGAAACAGGCTAGAGTAAAAGAACGACGCGGGGTAGAGCAGCCTGGTAGCTCGTCGGGCTCATAACCCGAAGGTCACTGGTTCAAATCCAGTCCCCGCTATAGGAACCCAAGGTAAGCAACTGATAAGCCGAAGGCGGGAAGACAGCACATGGATCCGCGGGAAATTGAGGCCTTGATACAAGCTGCCCTGCCTGGTGCACAAGTGCGGGTAGAAGATACGGTGGGTGATGGCAACCATTTTCAGGCCATTGTCGTGGCCGAGCAATTCCAGGGCCTCCCCCTCCTCAAACAGCACCAACTGGTGAATGAGGCTCTAAAAACCTACCTGCAGGACGGCCGCCTCCACGCTTTGTCCCTGCGCACTTTTACCCCCGCTCAGTGGGAGCAGCTTCGCGGAGGAGATCCCAGCTTAGCTCTTTGGTCATCCCAATCCCCTTCATCTTGAGCCGGCTTGCGGTAGCCCCTAGCCAAAGCTGATACGGAGCAGGGAAAAATCATCTTCAAAATCAGCCCTGCCGCGGAAAGATTGGATGTGTTGCAGAACGCGATCGAGGCCAATGCAGGCATGGGCGCCTAGGAACGACTTCCAGTTCTCCATTCCCCAGATCCCTTCCGAGCTGGACACTTCGTAAACCCCGTCGCTGAACACGTACAGACAACTGTTGGCCGGGATCCGCACTTCGTCCCTAGCAAAGTCCTGATCGGGCAAAATGCCAATGGGCAAATTGGGTGTTTTCAGCTCTAAGGGGATGGGATCTGATTGAGCAACCAACAGAGCGGGGGGGTGGCCAGCGCTGGCAAAAGAAAGCAAGCGAGATCGCGGCCGGTAAACCCCATACCAGAGGGTGAAGTACATGTCATGGTGGGATCCCATTTGGAAGGATTGGTTGAGGGCGCGCAACACCGCATCTGGCTGCCGCAGGTCGGTGTCGGGCAGGCTGTGGGAACGCAACTGGTTCATCACCGACACGGACAAGAGGGCGGAGCCCACCCCGTGCCCTGACACATCCAGAAGGTAAATAGCTAGGTGATCCTCGTCCAGCCAGTGGTAGTTAAACGAATCGCCCCCCAACTCCTGGGAGGGCAAAAAGCACCACTCAATCGCTATTTGGTGAGGTGAGAAGTCGGCCGGCTTGGGCAAAAGCGAACGCACATAGCTGGCTGCTTCGGCCAACTCCGCCCGCAGTCGGGCAGTTTGCTGCTGCAGGTCATAGCTGAGCTGGTGCAAGCGCAGCCCAGCCCGCACCCGCGCCCGCAATTCATTGGGATCGATGGGCTTGCTGAGAAACTCGTCTGCCCCGGCATCTAGGCCCTGGATGCGGTCTTCGACTTCGGTGCGCGCAGTGAGCAAAATAAAGAAGGTGGTGGAAAACTTGGGATCCGCCTTGATGCGCCGGCAGACTTCCAGCCCATCCATATCCGGCATCATCCAGTCACAGATAATCAGCCCCGGGGTTAGGAGATGAGCTTTCTCCAGCCCTTCCAAGCCACCGCTGGCCATCTCGACGGTGTAGCCCTGCCGCTCCAGGGATCGCTTCAACACCAGCCGAATCGTGGGATCGTCGTCGACAATCAAAATGGCCGTCATGCACCCTAATCCTGAATCAACCCGAATTCAGAACGCATCAAACCGCAACTCCCGTACCGGTAGGCAGACCTTCTGTCGTAGCTTAGGGATTGGGCAGAAAAACTGGCTCCGCAAGAGGGGGGAAAGACTCAGCAACCTCGTCCACCAGAGCTAAAGTTGCGTATCGATCGGTGGAGCCCCAAAACCGTGGTTGCACGCTACCCAAAAGCTGACCGTTCCCAGATACTGGTAGCAATAGATCACAGCGCGAGGTTTTTGGGCAGACTCTGCTTTAGAGACTTCCGTTGGACATAGAGACACAGATCACATCTTACCCATCCTTTGCCGGTCTAGAGTGACCTTCGAGGTTAAACGCCCTTTGCTGCATGAGTGCATCCCCCCTACCTGTATCTCCTCCGTCCGTTCGGGATTCGCAGGCGGCTTCACCCACGGCACCCTGCCAAGCTCCCAGGGGAGAAATCCGGCTGGAGGACTTGGATGAGAAGCAATTGCTGGGCAGCCTCTCCTCAGTGGTGCTTAACCCCGCTTCCTGGAGCTGCTTCAGCCTTAGCGAAACCAGCCGCCTGCTGCGACCTTTGCAAATTTCCCCCGACCTGACAGGAACCCCCGTCCTCTCTCCCAGCGCCACGGCCGAGATTGTGTACAAGTTTCTGAGGAGCGACGGTCGGATTGGAACCATGAAGGGGCTGATCTCGATCGAGGACTTTCGCAGCAAGCGGCTGCATTCTATTTACGAGGAGCTGCGTATTGAAGAAATCATACCGGTTTTTAACGAAGCGGTCGTTGTGCAGATCATCGATCAGCTGAAGCCGATTTTTGCCCGCGACCTGGACGAGCTGCTTTGGCAAGAAAGCTTTTACTTTACCCCTCAAGATCTGCGCCAGCCGGAGTTTTTGCTGCGTGGCCTGCGACCCGAGGCGATCCCGCGCCGCTTTCGGCCCCACTTGCAAAGAGTATACTCCCAGATTATGAGGGTGTGTCGCAGCCTGCCCAACATCGCTTTCCAACTGTGTCTGCGGGCCTACCTGGAGTACAACGAGGTCAAAAACAAGCATCTGTTGGCAATTCTGCTCAGCAAGTATTTTTACACGCTCTATCGCATCGGTGGACTGGACGGTTGGGAAAGTCGGGATCCGGTGGAGGTGGGATCCCTGGGCTCCTCCGATCGGCGAGCTCGCTTGCAGGCTCTTTCTCGCCTACTGACGCTGGATAACGACAGCGACGAACCGCTGGCAAGCCTCGGTGGTCCAGGGCCGGGCGGCAGTTATTTCAGCGGAGAGGGGGAGCTTGCTGCTACCGAGGTGCCGAGCACAGAAGCGATCGAAAAGCTGCGGCAAGAGGTGGAGGCAGCGCGCAGCCAGGCCGCCGAGGCCCAGCAACTGGTAGCCCAATACCAAGAAGAGAAAAAACAAGAGCTCCTCAACCGCCTGCAGGATCCAAATAAGTTTCTCCTTTTCAGCCTCCACCAATTTTTCGACACTCTCTTGATCTCCCTCCCTGTGGAGGTGAAAAGCGAGTACGGGGCAGCTTGGGTGCCGCGCACCTCCTACTTGGACGAGAAAGAGCGGGACAAGCTAACCGAGCATTTGCACCGGATCACCAGCGAGGCCTATTTGCTTAGCATCCCCTTTGCTGAGGCAACACTCATTGGCTATTGGCGAGTTTTGGCCGATTCGTTCTACAACCAGTGGGTTTTAAACCAGTACAAGCAGTTGCAAAGCTACGGAGTGGATCTGGAGCAGCAGGGCATCCAAATCCTGGAGCGAGAACAATTTTTGCATGAAGTGCAACTGCGCTTTGCTGCCCGCCACCGCGAGATTGTAACTCAAAATGTGGAGAAGATCAGCCAAATTCTGGTGGATAGCCTAGCCAAGCGGGTGGCCCTCAACACCAGTCAGCAAAGCTTCCAGGCGATGCGGGCCAAATTGACCACCGTTTTGGATATGGACATTTCCCGCAAGGACATGGGAGAAGTCAAGCGGCTGATTGACTACTTCACGGATGTGTTTTTGGGCAAGCGGGAGGAGCTGCGTTCTCCCTACCCAGTGGGGACCATCTTGCAAGTAAGGGCAGCCATCGAGGCCCTTCCCCCCGACAGTCGCACCCGCATTGGCCTGGAAATCCTAAACCAGATCTACCGCGAGTACATGCCTGTGCTGCAGCAAGAGTAGGGGCAGGGATCCCAGGGGCTGGCAAGTTTTGGGCACAATGGGGACTGGTGTGCTGTTTAGGGTTGGAGACGGCAAGTTCCCATGCGCTACCGCCAGCTTGGCCACAGCCCTCTGCAGGTTTCGGAGATCTGCCTTGGCACCATGACGTTTGGTGAGCAGAATACCCAGACTGAGGCTTGGGAACAGCTCGATTACGCGGTGGAGCACGGGATCAACTTCATCGATACCGCCGAGATGTACCCGGTGCCGGCGCGGGCGGAAACCCAGGGAGCCACAGAACGCTACATTGGCGAGTGGCTACGGCACCAGCCGCGGGAGCGCCTCATCATCGCTACCAAGATCACTGGCCCGGGGCGACCCTGGCACTGGATCCGCGGCGGGTCTCTCTCGATTAGCCGCAACAATCTTAAGCAGGCAGTGGCTGGTAGCCTCAAACGCCTGAAGACCGACTACATCGACCTCTACCAAATCCACTGGCCGGATCGCTATGTGCCCCTGTTTGGGGGGGTGGCCTATGATCCCAGCCAGGAGCGGCCCACCGTTCCCATTGCCGAGCAACTGCAGGGCTTGGCGGAACTGGTGCAGGAGGGCCTGGTGCGCTACATCGGCCTGAGCAACGAAACCCCCTGGGGGGTCTGCGAGTTCTGCCACGTGGCCGAGCAGTTGGGCCTGCCCAAGGTGGTTTCGATTCAAAATGCCTACAACCTCCTCAACCGCACGTTTGAGATGGGCCTGGCAGAGGTCTGCCGCCACGAGCAGCTGGCCTTGCTGGCCTACAGCCCCCTGGCCTTTGGGCTGCTGACGGGCAAATACCTGGGGGGCGCCAAGCCGCCGGGATCCCGTTTGACCCTGTTTGAGAGCTTTGGCCAGCGCTACCGCAAGCCGAACGTGGAAGAGGCGGTAGCTGCCTACGTACGCATTGCCCGCCAGCACGGCCTGACTCCTGCCCAGTTGGCTTTGGCCTTTGTGCGCAGCCGCTGGTTTGTTACCAGCACCATCATTGGGGCCACCAACCTGGCTCAGCTCAAGGAAAACCTCAGTTGCCTGGAGGTGGAGCTGTCGCCTGAGATCCTGGCGGAGATTGAGGCGGTGCACCAGCGCTACCCCAATCCTGCGCCCTAGGCAGGCAACAAAACGGCCCGCCAAGGAGAACTTTCTGCGTCTGGGGCCACTCTGTCTGAGTTGGTCCCTCTTCTTGGACCCACAGACGTCCCATGACCTCTTTTGGCAGATCGTGAGGTGTGAACAATGCGCGACCTTTTCCTTTGGCAGGGTTGGAAGACGGCAGCTCTGGTGGTAGGCTGCAGCAGCTTGGTTTGGATGGGGGATCCCACTTGGGCGCAACTTTCTGATATCAGCACCTACTGGGGCGCCCAGTACATCGCCGGGCTCAATGAGCGGCAGATCATCAGCGGGTTTCCAGATGGCACCTTTCGCCCCAATGAGTCGATTACCCGCGCCCAGTTTGCTGTCATCGTTACCAAAGCTTTTGGGCTAGACACCAACGTTCCCGTGCGTCCTTTTGCTGATCCCATTCCCAGCTGGGCAGCTCCCTCCATCGGCGCGGCGGCAGCAGCAGGGTTGGTTTCCGGCTTTCCCGACGGCACCTTCCGTCCCAACGAGGTCCTCACCCGTGCCCAGGCCATCACTGTCTTGACCCGCGCTGCCACCAACGGTAAGCTCCTCGAGGATCCCGGTCAAATTGAGGCCATCCTCGCGGGGTTTGCGGATGGCGATCGGGTGCCTAACTTTGCCCGCGCCCCCATTGCGACAGCACTTCAAGAAGGGCTGTTGGTGCTCTACCCTGATCCCACCCGCTTGAATGCCCAGGCGGTGGCCACGCGGGGGGAAGTGGCGGCTCTTACCTACCAAGCGCTGGCCAAGGTGGGCCGGGTGCCCAGCCTAGACCCACCGGTGGGAGCTGCCATTCCCAGACCAGGGATCCCCACCGAACTCCTCGCCCAGGTTACCCCCACCCCTGAGCCCCTGGCTACGCCGGACATCCCCGTGGAGCCGCTGGTGGAAACGCTGCCTGCCGCGCCGGAAGTGAGGACTTTCTTTGCCCGCGAGGAGCTGGGATCCGTCAAGCCGGGAGATACCTTGACGGTGTATTTGCTGGGATCCCCGGGGGCGCAGGCGTCTTTCTCCATTCCCGGCATTGCCTACAACCTGCCCCTGCAGGAAACCCGCCCCGGCCAATACGAGGGCAGCTACACCTTCCGCAGCCAAGACCGGGCTCTAGAAGCGCCGGTATTTGCCCGTCTGGAGCGGGATGGGCTGGTGACCCTAGTCCAATTGCCGGACAAAACCATCACCATTGGGCAGGTGACCGACACCACCTTCCCCACCATCAGCGATCTGGCTCCACCCAACGGAGCGGTGACCGACAACCCGCGCCCATCCATCTCCGCTCGCTTTCAAGATGACCAGGGGATCGACCTCAATAGCTTTACCCTGCTGGTGAACAACGTCGACGTTACCGCCCAAGCCCAGCTCAGCCGCACTGGCTTTACCTATACCCCCGCCGAGCCGCTGCCCACTGATCGACCAACCTTGATTGCCGTCCAAATTGCCGATCCCAGCGGCAACACCGCCCTCCAGCAGTGGTCTTTCCAGGTGCGGGCCACCCAGCTGACCCCGACACCCACACCTACCCCTACTCCAGAACCCACACCCACGCCGAGTCCCCAGGCTGGCGGAGAGCCTTCTCCTAGCCCTTAGGGAAAACTCAAGCCAGGCCTTCAACAGGCCTCAATAGTGTTCTAAGAGCTGCCTTCCCCTTAACCTCTACTAAATCTAGTGGGGAACAGGCTGGTTAGGATGTTAAGCTACTGCCAGTTGCGACTGGATGGGATCCATGAGCTCAGGGTTGCAGCCGTTTTTGCCATTGTGGCAAAGGGTTGGCTTTAGGTGGCTGGTGAGTGGGGTGGGGTGGGCTGCGGCGGCGGCTGCAGTTGCTGCCCAGCAGTTTGAGTTTACTCCCCAAGCTCCTCAGCCGAATCCCGTTCCCACCCTGCCGCTGCTGAGCGCTCCATCTTCCCCCAGCTCTGCTACCCCCGATCCCCTGCCACCAGTGCCTCAGGTGCCGCAAATGCCGCTGGATCCCACGGCTCCGGCTGTGGCTCCGATCCCGGTGGTGCCCGTTCAAGCGGCCCCAGGTGGACAGGCTACGCCAGGCGAGGCCTATTCCTATCAACGGCGGCCCGACCTCAGTCCAGGGGGGAACCTGGCCGGGGCTGCGCGGGGCGAGCTGCCGGCGGGCACCCGTATTCCCCTCACGGTTTACCGCCCCATTACTTTTCAGCCTTACCAGGCCATCAGCACCAGTCTGGAGGTCTCCGAGCCGGTGCTGGATCGCTTTGGCCAGGTGGTGATCCCGGCGGGGAGCGTGGTGTGGGGCACCTTTGAGCCGGTTTACCAAGAACTGAAGCTTTCTGGTCGGGAGTCGGAGAGCGCCGATCCCCAAGAGCGGGTTGTCGGCAGCCGCTTTGTGGCCAACCGCCTGACCATCGGCTCTTCCACCTATCTCATTAGAGGCCAATCTGCACCCCTCCAGGTTGGGCTGGATCGCAGCGCTGATATGGGTACTACCGTCGCTCGGGGGGCAGGCTATGGGGCGGCGGGCGGCTTAGCCTTGGGAGTGCTCACGGGGGGATGGGGCTTTTTGCCCATCTTGGCCGGCAGCCTCGTGGGAGCAGCCGCCAGCACTACCAACATCGACCGAGTGGTGACGCTGCAGCCCAATACCCTGGTGGAGCTGGAACTCGCCGAGAGCCTGATCATCCAGTAGCCTTGACAAAAAGCGGGCAGGAGCGGGTCGGTAGAGTAGAGAAGAGCCCCCTAGTTTGCCCCATGGCCTTCTGGACCTACCTCGTGCCCCCCTTGGCCGGGTTGGTGATTGGCTACTTCACCAACGACATTGCTATCAAGATGCTGTTCCGGCCCTACCGCCCCTACCGGGTTTTCGGCTGGCGCATCCCCTTTACCCCCGGCCTAATCCCGCAGAACCAGCCCCGCCTGGCCAGGCAAATCGCCAAAACCATCATGGGATCCCTGCTCACGCCGGAGGAGCTGCACAACCTGGCTCGCAAGCTCCTACAAACCGAGCGCATGCAGGCAGGGATCCGCTGGCTACTGGGGGTGGCTTTGGATCGACTGCAGGATCCCCAACACCAGCAGCAAACGGCGCAGGTGCTGGCCCGCATCTTAGCGGATTTGTTTAACGAGTCGCTGCCCCGCCTGGTGAAGGTGCTCGCCCGCCAGGAGACCTTCTTGGAGGGGCCAATTAACCAACTGTTCGACCAGGTGCTTCTAGAGCTGCGCCTTAACGCTGAGCAGGCCCGGCAGCTCTCGGAGTGGATCCTAAAGCAGGTGCTGCCCCCCAAGGTGCTGCGGCAAAACCTGGTGGACTTTCTCACCGATCGCAACATCGAAGCTTTGGATGAAGAATTTCGCGAACGGGCCACTGGCTCCTACTGGGTGGTGGCTAACTTATTTGGCCTCAAAAACGCCCTGCTGCGTCTGCGTACCTATTGCCTGGAGGATCCGGAAGGCGCAGAGGCCCTCTTGGCAGATCTGCTCAAGGACCTCAACGCCTCCCGCCGCTTAACGGAGATTCTGCAGAACCTCTCGCTGCAGAACCTACCCCTTTCTGCCGTACGGCAGTTGCGCCGCACCCTGCGCGACGGGATCCAAGACTACCTGCGCTCCCAGGGAGCCGAGGCCATTCGCAGTTTGGGAGAGAGTATTGATTGGGAAAAGGTGGCCAGCTTAGTGTTGGGTCGGCTGCGCAGTTCCAAGGCTGTTATGGCCTCCATCGACCAGATCAGTGCCGATCTTGCCTTGATCCTGGAGCGCTACCTAGAGCGCGACTTAGAATCTCTCATGATGCAGGTGATCCCCGTGTTGAACTTGGATCAGGTCATTGCCGATAAAGTCAACGCCACCTCCCCCGCTGAGCTGGAGCAGGCCATCCGGCAGATTGTGCGCCAAGAGCTGCAGGCCATCGTTAACTTGGGGGGGCTGCTGGGCTTTTTGGTGGGCTGTGTGCAGGTGCTGTTTTTGCTGAGGTAGCAGCTTCCCAAACCAGGAGCTTGGATGGGAGTTTTCGCTTCGGTTAGGATAGTGGAATGCGGTTAACAATTCTCCACACTTCCGATCTCCACGCCAACCTGCACCCTTGGAACTACTTTACCGGGATCCCTGCCGAGCACGGCCTGGCCAAGCTGGCCACTCTGATCAAGCGTGTGCGGGCTGCCAGCGAAGATCCGGTTTTGCTTATCGACAGCGGCGACACCATTCAGGGATCCCCGCTGGGCACCTACTATGCTCAGGTGGAGCGGGTTTCCCCCCACCCCATGGCTTGCGCCCTCAACGCCCTGGGCTATGACGCCTTCACCCCCGGCAACCACGACTTTAACTTCGGGCTCCAGGTCCTGCAGGATTTTGCAAGCGACCTCCGCTGTCCCACCCTCTGCGCTAATATCCTTCGCCACAACGGGGATCCTCTCTTCCAGCCCTACCTCATCCGGGAGGTGGCCGGGCTCCGCGTCGGCCTGGTGGGGCTGACCACTCCCCGCATCGACACCTGGGAGCGTCCTGACTATATCGCAGGGCTGCGCTTTGCCCCCCTGCTGGAAACTGCCCAGCACTATCTGGCCCTGCTGCGGCCCCAGGTGGATGTGCTAGTGCTGATTTTGCACAGCGGCCCCAGCCAATTGCCCCCTCTGCGTACCCCTGAGGGCTGGCTTAGCCTAGATCGCTCCGGCTGGGTCAGCAACAAGAGCTTGGTGGGGGAAAACGAGCTGCTGGCCTTGGCGGAACTCGAGGGCATTGACGTCATTCTCTCCGGCCATACCCACCAAACCATTGCCGGCTTGGGAGGGGCCAAAGCCCTGGTGGTGCAGCCCGGCTACTGGGGTAGCTACCTTTCCCACGTGTCTTTGGAGCTGGAGCGCCACGGCGGACGCTGGCAAGTGATCCGCAAAACCGCCCAGTTGCTGGCTGCGGAAGGGATCCCTCCCGATCCGCAACTCTTGGCCCTCACAGAACCCTATCACCAAGCTACCTTGCGCTACATCCGCCAGCCCATCGGCCACGCCCGTTGTGCCTATCGCGGGGGGCTGGCAGCCCGCTTGGGGGCCAACCCTTTGGCGGAGCTACTGCATCAGGCGCAACTGCAGGCAGTACGGGAGGCCGGCCTTTCGGCGGAGCTCTCCCTAGTCAATATCTGCAGCAATGCTGGGTTAGCGGCAGGCCCCATCTTCCTGCAAGATGCCTATAGCCTCACCGTTTACGACAACACCCTCTGCCTTGTGGAGATCACTGGCGACATCCTGCGGCGGGCCCTCGAGCAGACGGCTGGGTATTTTCGCCAGTTGGATCCCAACCATCTGCCAGAGGATCCTGCCGCCGTCGTGGCCCCCGAAGCCCGAGGCTACACCTTCGACCTCTATCACGGTATCAACTATTGCTTTGATCTCACCCGCCCAGTGGGCGATCGCCTGGTTAGTTTGCAATTTCGCGGCCAGCCGGTGCAACCGGATCAAACCTTTCGCCTGGTAATCAACCACTACCGCGCTGGTGGTGGCGGTGGCTACAGCATGTTCCAGGAAGCCCAAATGCTCTGGATCTCTGCAGAGAGCATCCGCGATTTTCTTGCTCACCACATCCGCACCCATTCCCCCCTCCGGCCCATCTACAACTACAACTGGCACCTTATCCCCAACTTGGCTGAGATCTACTTTCCCCAGAGCTTGGACCGGTCTCAGGAGAGGCTGCTGGTGGGCTAAAGCAACTAGGGTCCCAACTGGCCGGCAGGGCAACCGGTAGAATACGATCAGCACAGAGCCTAGTTTGGCTAGCTGCAGCGGTAGTTTTGAGGTGCCAAACTGGGAACGTAATGCCACTGCTAAGTGCTTGTCCTCTTGTTGACCAACTTATGACTGCTGAAGAAAAGCAACCCATGCCTCCAGAAGATACCCACCCTGAGCTCCAGGAAGAAGAGCTCAACGTGGAAGCAGAGCTGGAGAAGCTTATTTTGGAAGACCGTGAAGCAGAAGTCGGCACCCCCGCTGGCGAGACTAGTGCTGAGGCTTCTCCGGATCTCAACGAAACTCTAAAGCAGCTCCAACAGGAGTTGGAAATAACGCGCCAGAAACTGAAGGAGAAAGAAGACTCCTACATTCGCCTTTATGCTGACTTTGAAAACTACCGGAAGCGTACTCAGCGAGAACAGGAGGAGCTCAGCCAAAGAGAACGGCGGAGATTTGTGCTGGAGATCCTGCCTGTTGTAGATAGCTTTGAGCGGGCCCAGCAGCAGCTAAGGATCGAGACTGATCGCGAGCGGGAACTGCACAACAGCTACCAGAGTGTCTATCGCCTGCTGGTGGAATCTTTGAAAAAAATGGGTGTATCCCGCATGAAGTCAGTGGGCCAGCCCTTCGATCCCAGCCTGCACGAGGCCATAGCCCGCCAACCCAGCAGTGAGTACCCCGAAGATGTGGTAGTGGCCGAGTATCAGCCAGGCTACAAGCTGGGAGATGTGGTGATTCGCCATGCCCTAGTAGCCGTCTCTGCGGGTAGTCCCAGCCCTGAGCCCTCCCCCCCAGACGAGAGGGCCGACGCCCAGCCCGAGGCTGAAGGTAAAACTGCCCCCAATTCGTAGCAAAGCTGCTTTCTGGAACCCTAGACAAGTAGGGTCTACCCGCCTTCCCAAGGCTACAGTAAAGCTAGGGAGGTGAGAGCGCTACCGGAAGGTTTCTGCAGGATGCTGGGCAGAATGCTCTTAGGAGATCCCGGGAATCCATCCTGGGTTGGGATTTGCCACACGGGAAGAGGGGGCCATGGGTAAAGTTATTGGAATTGACCTGGGAACCACCAACAGTTGCGTGGCGGTTTTGGAAGGCGGCAAGCCCATTGTGATCACCAACGCCGAAGGAGGTCGTACCACCCCCAGCATCGTCGGCTTTGCCAAGAACAACGTCCGCTTAGTGGGCCAACTGGCCAAGCGCCAGGCGGTTACCAACGCGGAAAACACTATCTTCAGCATCAAGCGCTTCATTGGCCGTACCTTTGCCGAAACCGAGGAAGAGCGGAAGCGAGTTCCCTACAAGGTCATTCCCGGCCGGGACAACATGGTGGAGGTGGTTGTGCAGGATCGCGCTTACACGCCCCAGGAGATCTCCGCCATGATCCTGCAAAAGCTCAAGGCCGACGCGGAAGCCTATCTGGGGGAGCCGGTGACCCAGGCCGTGATTACTGTTCCCGCTTACTTTACTGATGCTCAGCGCCAGGCTACCAAAGACGCCGGCACTATTGCAGGGCTGGAGGTGCTGCGCATCATCAACGAGCCGACAGCAGCGGCTTTAGCCTACGGGCTAGACAAGCAAGATCAGGATCTGCGCATTCTAGTTTTCGACTTGGGCGGGGGCACCTTTGATGTCTCTGTGTTGCAGGTGGGCGGCGGCGTGTTCGAGGTAAAAGCAACTGCTGGCAACAACCACTTGGGCGGGGATGACTTTGACCAGCGAATTGTGGATTGGCTCATCCGCCAGTTTCTCGAGAAGGAAGGGATCGACCTTTCTCGGGATCGCATGGCCTTGCAGCGGATGCGGGAGGCAGCCGAGAAGGCCAAAATCGAGCTCTCCAGCACCCAGGTTACCCTCATCAACCTGCCCTTTATCACCGCCGACGACTCCGGGCCCAAACACCTGGAAGTGGAGCTGACCCGCGCCAAGTTTGAGGAGTTGGTGCGGGATCTGGTAGAGGCCACCGTAGAGCCTACTTTCCAGGCCCTGCAGGATGCCGGCCTCTCCCCCGAAGACATCGACCGCGTGCTGTTGGTAGGGGGATCCACGCGGATCCCGGCTGTCCAGGAGAAAATTCGGCAAATCTTCAACAAAAATCCCGATCGCTCCGTCAACCCGGACGAGGCAGTGGCCCTTGGCGCTGCCATCCAGGCGGGAGTATTGGGCGGAGAGGTCAAAGACTTGCTGCTGCTGGACGTGATTCCCCTCTCCATTGGCGTGGAAACCCTGGGGGGAGTGTTCACCCGCATCATTGAGCGCAACACCACCATTCCCACTAGCAAAACCCAGATCTTCTCCACTGCTACCGACGGCCAGACGGTAGTGGAAATTCACGTCCTGCAGGGGGAGCGGGCCATGGCCAAGGACAACAAGACCCTGGGCCGTTTCCAGCTGACTGGGATCCCACCAGCTCCCCGCGGGGTGCCGCAGATTGAAGTCTCGTTTGATATCGACGCCAACGGTATCCTCAAGGTCTCGGCCCGCGAGAAGAGAACCGGGATCGAGCAAAGCATCAAGATCACCAACCACGGCGGCCTCAGCAAGAGTGAGATTGAGCGGATGCGCCAGGAGGCCGAACTCTATGCCGAAGAAGATCGCCGCCGGCGCCAGTTGGTGGAAGCCCGCAACCAGTCAGATAGCTTGCTCTACAACTACGAGAAGACGCTGCAGGAGCACGGCAGTCGCCTGAGCGAGAGCCGCCTTCAGCGGGGGGCCCAGGCGGCGGGCACGTTGAGGGCATTGCTGGCAAATGATAACGTAGACTTAGCGACTTTGCAGAAGGCAATGGAAGAGCTAAGGGCAGCTCTCCTAGAGATGGGGAGCGAGATTTACGGTCCTTGCTAAGCCACTTGACAGATTAGCCTGAAGTAAAGTTGCAGTCAGATCTCTGGCCAGCTGTGTTTCCAGCCTAGTTTTCTGAAGCGTTTCTATGGCCCGCGACTACTACGAAATCTTGGGGGTTAGCCGTGGTTGCTCCAAGGAGGAGATCAAGCGCGCCTATCGCCGGCTAGCTCGCAAGTACCACCCTGATGTCAACAAGGAGCCTGGGGCTGAGGATCGCTTCAAAGAGATCAACCGTGCCTATGAGGTGCTCTCCGATGACGAGCTAAGAGCCCGCTACGATCGCTATGGCGAAGCAGGGCTAAGCGGAGCAGCAGCCAGTGGGTTCCAGGATTTTGGTGGCATTAGCAGTTTTGCTGACCTGTTTGAGAGCTTTTTCACCAATTTTGCTGGAGGGGGAGTCGGCTATACCCGTAGCCGCCAAGGGCCCGTACGGGGGGACGATCTGCGCTTTGACCTAAAGTTGGAGTTTCTCGAGGCCATCTTTGGGGGCGAAAAGCAAATTCGCATCAGCCACCTGGAGACCTGTCCTGTCTGCGGGGGCAGCGGCGCTAAACCGGGCATGGGTATGAAAGCCTGTCCCACCTGTGGTGGCATTGGCCAGGTGCGGCGGGCCACCCGCACGCCCTTTGGCAATTTTACCCAGGTTTCAACCTGTCCTACTTGTGGAGGTACCGGCCAAGTGCTGGAGGAGCCCTGCCACCACTGCCATGGGGAGGGGCTGGTCCAGACCACCAAGAAGCTGCGCATCAACATCCCCGCTGGCGTGGACAGCGGCACCCGGCTGCGGGTTGCGGGTGAAGGAGATGCGGGCCGGCGGGGCGGTCCGCCTGGGGATCTCTACGTCTACCTGTTTGTCGAGCCGGACCCCGACTTCCAGCGGGATGGCCTCACCATTTTCTCGGAGGTGCGGGTGAGCTATCTGCAGGCCATCCTGGGAGCCAAAGTCTCAGTGCCTACGGTAGACTCAAAAGCTGGCCTAGAGGAAGAAGCGGAGCTCATTATCCCGCCTGGATCCCAGCCGGGCACGGTGCTAACTTTGGAGGGCAAGGGAGTGCCGCGTCTTGGCAACCCAGCAGTGCGGGGTGACCACAAAATTACGCTGGTGGTGGAGATTCCCACCCGCCTCAGTCCAGAAGAGCGGGAGCTGCTCCTGCGCTTGGCTGAGCTGCAGGGGGAACGCACCAACAAGCGGGATGGCTTCTTGAGCGGACTGTTGCGCGGGCTGGCCCAAATGCCTGGCCACCGGGAGCGGGAGGAAGAATGATGGCAGAGACAGTTCCCCCCCAAGAGGTGAAGTTGGTTTTGGATCAGCGGGGGATCCCCTGCCCGCTCAACTACGTGCGGGCCAAGTTACGCCTAGAACGCATGGCGCCAGGGGAGCTGCTAGAGCTGTGGTTGGATGCAGGGGAGCCCTTGGAGCAAGTGCCCAAGAGTCTGGCGATGGCTGGGCATTCCATTGAAGGGCAACAAGCGGCGCCTGAGGGGCACTACATCCTCTGGGTACGCCGCGGGGACCTGGCATGAGCCACCTGCACCAGAACGGATTGCAACAAGCTGTCCAAAGGGAGAGGCAGGGATCCACCTGTAGTGGCTGGGTGCGAGCGGCCCAGGCCAACTTTTATCGCGTGCGCATTGATCCCGAGCTGGCTGCCCTGTTTCCCGAGTTCAAGGCGCATTTCCCGGCTCAGAAGCCCACTCCGGCAGAGCTTCTCTGCACAGCACGGGCCAAGCTCAAAAAATTGGGGCAGCAGGTGATGGTGGGCGACTGGGTGGAGGTTAGCTTGCCGCCAGTTGCCGACTCTCTCTGGCCGGAGCGGGGGGCCATTGAGGCCATTTTGCCGCGACGCACTCAGCTGTCTCGGCCGGCGATTGCCAACGTGACCCAGGTCTTGGTGGTGGTAGCTCTGGTGGATCCAGAGCCTGAGCCCGAGGCGCTCAGTCGCTTACTGGTACAAGCAGAAGCCAGCCATCTGCGGGTTCAGGTGGTGTTCAACAAGAGTGACTGTGTCGAAGCGGCGGTAGCCGAGGAGTGGCAGCAGCGTTTGCAGCGGTGGGGGTATGAGCCTGTGGTGGTCAGCGCCCTTACTGGGGCCGGGCTCCCTGAGCTCTACCACCGTTGTCGGGATCAAATTTCAGTGGTAGTCGGTCCCTCGGGGGTGGGCAAATCCAGCTTGCTCAACCAACTGCTGCCGACTGTTCAGTTGGCTACCCAAGCTGTGTCGGAGAAGTTGCGCCAGGGGCGGCACACCACCCGCCATGTGGAGCTGTTTCCCTTGCCAGAGGGCGGTTGGATTGCCGACTCTCCAGGGTTCAATGCTGGCGAAGAGATCCCACCGGTTTCGCCTCAGCAACTAATACGCTGCTTTCCGGAAGTGAGGGAGCGGCTGGGCACCTGTCAGTTTCGCGATTGCCTGCACGATCGGGAACCGGGCTGTGGGCTGCGGGGGCTAGATTGGGAGCGACGCGCATTCTACCTGCAGCTTTTACACGAACTCCAGGAAGCGCAAGCGGCAAACTTTGCCCCCGCTCGTCCAGAGCCTAAGCGAAGCGGGGAAAGGCACCACCCTCCCTCCCGTAAGCAGAGCCGTCAGGAACTTGACTGGCAGGAGGATTGGCAGCCGCCGTCCGGTTCTTGGCCCTAGTGGATTGCTGCTGCTTGCTACCTCTGGGCGCGGGATACCCCACCGTATATATAGACTGCGCTTGGCATGACCCAACTATCTCCTGCAAGCTCAAGGTGTCTGCCTTGCAAGCTGCCAAGCTAGATGCGACCTTAGAGGCTTTTGCCTAGGCCTTGCTTGCGCCAGCGGGACGGAGTCCTTGAGTTTAGAGGGGTAGTTTATGATGGTAGGACCTCCTATGCCATGCTCCGCCAGAAATAGCTGTCGCCAACCCCAAGGCTTAAAACTCCCCCTGGGCAGCTCTTATGGTTTTCTTGGATCCCCTTGGCCCTGTCGTGCAGGAAATGCTGCAGGGCGGGTACGCAGACCGGGTAAAAAAGCTGGTTTACTTTACTTACACCCGCACTTGGGCAAACGACGCTGGCAAGCTAAGTGAGGAGGAGCTAAGGGCTCTGTTGGAGCAGCTTTGCCGGGAGAGTGCCACCCTTGAGGACTTAGGCCGGCGTTTTCGCGAAGCCATCAGTCGCCTTAACAAGAAGGCCGAATATGCCCGCGTTGCCAAACTCCTGCTGAGCAAGCTCCAGCCCCTCTACCAGTCCTCCCAGTCATCTCAAAGGGATCCCCGCAACCCCTTTCCCTCCTCAGCCAGGGCTCCTTCCCCTGGGGTAGCTCCTCCGCTTGGCCTACCGCTGGGCTACAGCGGCCTGCAACTGCGCAAGCAAGCCTACGATCCCTTTGAAGTGCGGGCTTGGGTGATGCAGCAGACCAGTCCTTTGCGGGCCAAGCTGGTTCTGTTCACGGCTTTGCACCACAAGCTGGAGCCCACAGTGCAAGGGTTGGCAGCCCTGAGGCGCTACAGCCTTGACGAATTGCTCAAGGCCCTCTATGACGCCTGCAGCTCCCCTCAGGAGCTGGAAGGGCGGCTGCAACAGGCAGTGCAGCAGCTCCAGGAGCCTGAGCAAGATGCCCAAGCAGCCAACGCTGTGCTGCAGATACTGCAGCCCCTCTATACCTACGTGCTTCCAGAGGCCGGGGCGGGTGGGGGACTGGCTGCCGAAACCTCCAACGCCAATCTCGACTGGCTAGATGGGGAAAGTGCCGCTGGTGGGGTGGAGGCCAGTCGCATCACCTGGTTAGAGCCAGAAATTCCGGAATGCGAGGAGGGCGAGCCTGAGGTTGCTCCTGTTTCCCTACCTGGCCCTCCTGCCATCGCGGTCCAAGAGCTCCCAGAGCTCTGCCGCCAACTGCTGCAGCGCAGCGCCGAAGCCCTGATGGTTACTCTTGAGAACACCCTGAGCGACTTGGGCAATGCTTTAGACGAAAGCCTACAGGACGGGAATCCAGCCCACTACTTGAACCTCAAACACCAGGTGCTGCGCGGCTTTCTCAAGGAGGTAGAGGGATCCGCCGCCCTTTTCCAAGGGATCCTGAGTAAGCTGGAGCAATCGGAGTGGAGTTTGCTGCGGCCCGCTGGCCAGGGGGGACAGCCAGGGGAGACAGCCAAGATGCCGCTTCAGGTGGGGGGGGATCCCCATGCTGCTCTGCGGCAGGTGCTGGCCACCAGCGAGCTGGCGCGGCAAAAGCCCCAGTTGGAGCAGGAAGTGATGCGCTTGGTGCGGCACAGCATTGGCGCGATCAAAACCGCCATTGAAAATGCCCTGGACGAGCTGGGCCAAGCGTTGGACGAACAGTTCCAGAGCCGTCCTCCAGAAGAAGCCTTAATTCTCAAGTACCAGACCTTGCGCGCCTTTTTGCAGGAAGTCGAGGAGATCTCCAGCAAGTTCGCCGCCTTTCTAGCTCGCCTGGAAGAGGCGGAGCGCCGCCTGTTTGGTCTGGTTTGAAGGCCAAGTTTTCCCCGCCAACGCCAAGAGCCAGAGCCGGACCTC
>NZ_JANSIV010000113.1:25270-26735 GCF_047502705.1 Synechococcus sp. H70.1 | reverse complement strand
TGTACGTCTTTTCTTACCACTGCTTGACCCAACTCTATTCCGCCTCCAGCCGTCCCAGCGCTTTGAAAACCATCTGCCCGGCGATGTTGCCCTACGATCTCTACGCCGATGCCGCCTACCCGGGGGGAGCCTTTGCCTTCTCCAACAACCTCAGCTGGGCGCTGCAACTGGAAGCTGAGGGAGCCCGCCGGCGGGGAGAGGCCAACGCTTACCAGGCCCTCTTCAAAGCCTCCCGCAACTTGCCCCTCTACGATCCCATCCCCCTCAAGCCGGGCGTGCTGCAGCAATACGCGCCCCAGTCCTACTACTTCGACTGGCTGGAGCACAGCGAGCCCGACGACTACTGGCGCCAGCTCTCCCCCCGACTAGAGGCGGTGGATCTGCCGATGTTGCACATTGGCGGCTGGTTTGACAGCTACCTGAGTGGCAGCCTGCGCCTCTACAAGGAGATGAGTGCCCGCAGCCGCAACCCTCAGTACCTGGTTGTGGGGCCCTGGGCCCACCTGCCGTGGGGGCGCAAGGTAGGAGCGCTGGACTTTGGCCCCGAGGCCGTCAGCCCCATCGATCGGCTGCAGGTGCGCTGGTTTGACCAGTTCCTCAAAGGCAAGGACACCGGGATCCTCCAGGAGCTGCCGGTGCGCCTATTCGAGATGGGAGCCAACCGCTGGCGCAGCTTAGAGGCCTGGCCCAACCCAGAGCCAAAAGCTTTTTACCTGCACAGCACTGGCCTGGCTGCCCTTTCTGAGTTCGAGGGATCCCTCCGCCCAGAACCCCCGCCGAGGCAGCAGTCGGATACTTTTGTTCACGATCCCTGGCGACCGGTGCCAGCGCTGGGGGGTCACCTGGTTTATCCTGCCGGGCCGCAAGAGCGCTCTGCCCTCGACTGCCGCACTGATGTTCTCACCTACACCACTCCCTCTCTGGAAACCGACCTCCTGCTGGCGGGGGACATCACGGCAGAGCTCTACGTCGAAGCCGACAGCCCCAGCTTTGATCTCTGTGCCGTGCTCTCCGTGGTCAGGCCGGACGGCCAGGTGTACAACTTTTCCCAGGGCTACCGCCGTCTGCGGGATCCCCAGCCCGAGGCTCCCATTTCAATCCCCTGTCAGCCCACCTGCATCCGCATTCCCCGCGGCCACGCCCTGCGCCTTAGCCTCAGCGCAGCCTGTTTCCCCGCCTACCCTGTTAACCCAGGCACAGGCCTACGGGAGGAGCGGCAGAGTGAAGCCCGCATTCTCACCCTTACTCTTCACAGCGGCGGCAACACACCTTCGCGGTTGAGCCTGCCTATTCTTGAGGAAAGCTAAAGCCTTCTAATACTACTGCAATCTCTGCTTACAAACAAACGCTAGGATGGGAACAGGTGGGGCACGGAAGCACCATGTTGCAAGACCCAAAGCTAATCCGGCACTATCAAGCTCTAACCGACGCGCTGGTGGACAGTTGGCATCGCGGCTATCAGCGC
>NZ_JANSIV010000113.1:20757-25170 GCF_047502705.1 Synechococcus sp. H70.1 | reverse complement strand
TGGCGCTGGTTTTTGCCCCCATCTACCTCTACGACCTGGCCAACATCCCTTTTCAAATCAACACCGACGAGATTGTCATCACCTCCATGGCACGGCGGGCCTCAGGGGTGCGCTACCCCGATATCTTTGGGCTGATGCCGGAGTATTTCTATTTCCCCCGCTTCCTGTTCAGCCTCTTTGGCGGCCTGACGCGGCTGATGGGGGGAGTCACCCTGGTCAATGTGCGCACTATGCATGCCGCCTTCGGGGTTGTCACCATTCTGGTGGCCTATGGGTTTTTTCGGTCGTTCTGGAACCCCCGGCTGGCCTTGGCAGGAGCGGCCCTCCTGGGATCCAACCACGCCTTGTTAGGCATCAGCCGCATGGCGATGCGGGAGAATCTGATTGTGCTGGTGGAGTGTGCAGCGCTAGCCTTGCTCTTAAAGGGCGTGCGGGAAAAAAACCCCCTGCTTTTGTATTTGGGGGGAGGGGCGGCGGGTTTCTCCCTTTACGGCTATCTGCCGGGGCGGGTGGTGATCCTGCTGGGGTTGCTGTTTGGCGGCCTCTACCTGCTCCTGGGCCGGGAGGAGCTGCAAGGAGGGGATAAGCAGGTTAACCCCTTCTGGACTTTGGCCAAGCTAACCGTGCCGGCGGCGCTGGGGTTTTTCCTGGTGGCTGCGCCCATTCTGGTGGCCACTGCCACTGCTCCCCCAGAAAGCGCCGAGTATGCCCGCCAGCAATTTCTCTTTTTCCCGGAAGGGCGGGCGCTGCAGCAGATGTGGGTCAATGCGGCTACGCCGGCAGAGGCGGTGTGGCGCAACCTCCGCAACGGCCTAAGCATGTTCAACGATCCTAGCCAGCACGACCGAGGCTACATCTACCCTAACTACGGCCATGCCTTTGTGGATCCGCTGACGGGGGTTTTGATCTGGCTGGGGCTGGGATCCGGGCTCTACCGCCTCCTTAGAGGGCGCAGCCAGCCCCACGACTGGCTTTGTATGGGCAGTTTCCTGTTTCTTTACCTGCTCTTTAGCTTGGCCATCACCAAAGCCCCCAACTACACCCGCCTGCTGGTAATCCTGCCCTTTGTAGCCTACCTAACTCTGGAAGGGATCCAGGCAGTGGCCGGTCTCCTGGAGCGTTGGGGATCCCCAAGGAGGAAGTGGCTGCCGGCAGTGGCGATGGCGGGGGCGATGCTGTTGATTGGCGGATGGAACTTGGCGATCTTTGGCGACTTTGTCCGCAAAGGCTGGACCCAGGGCAATGATGTGGGAGCCACCGGGCGCTACGTGGCAGCTCGACAAGGGGATCCCGACTACCGCTTCTACTTGGCTGCCAGCGCCGCCTACCCCTATTTCAGTTGGGGAGAGCCCATCTATTGGCAGAGTTGGATCCAGTTTTTTGCCGGCTCGGGACAGGAGGTGCAGGTCTTTTCCCCCGAGACGTTGCCCACCCAAGATCTACAGCCGCCATTTACCCTGTTCCTAAACGAGGAGGTATGGAATCAGCAAGGGGCAGCGCTGCAGCGGCGCTTTCCCCGGGGACAGTTGCATCGGATCCCGGCTGAGCGGGGGCTGTGGGCATTTGAGGTGGCCGATCCTTTGCCTGGGCTTTGAGCCAGCTATAGCCATTGTCGTTGCCTTCTTGTGCCACCCTCGGGGATTGGGGAGAGGGGTGGCTCTACATCCATCCCGGCAGGCTGACCCGCAGGGCCCTCGAAAATAGTGCTCGGCGTGGCGGCGCAACTGCTTCACCTCTTGATCGGGATCCCAACGGCGGTAGCGAGCGGGTGACCCTGCTGCCTGCCCCGATCCCCTAGAGCGGCTGCTGTTCTCGGCCCGCTCCCCGTTGAGCCAGGAGAGGGAATTAGCCACGCGACTCAAGATGGTGTTGCCTCCTCTCTTGTCCTCAACCCCAACTGACGGAGCAGCCGCCGCAGCTCCACCAGCAGCACTCCTGCCACGCCGGTCAAGATCCAGCCCAGCCAGTCCGCCGCCGTGCCCAGGTAGCGCACCTCCACGCGATGCTCCCCCGGCGGGATGCGCACCTGCAACAGGCCCGTCTCGTTGTGTTCAGCCGCTCTGAACCGTCCATCGATTTGTACCCTCCAGGCGGGGTAGTAAAACGTGCGCAAGACTACGGATTGCTCTTGGGAGGTGGGGTTAAGCGCCCGAAAGCGACGGTAGCCATAGCGCCACTCTTCCACCTGGAGCCGCGCCGCCGGATCTTCCACCCTGCCTTGCCACTGCACCAGCGGATCCACCTGCGGCGGCGGCATAGGCAACGTCGCCTGGCGGGGCCGGTATTCCAGTGCATCCACCAGTGCCAGCCCATCGGGAAAGCGCCAGTGCAGGTGCAAGAAAGCAATGCCCGGTCGCTCCTGGGGCTCGTTGGGGAACTGCTTGGCTGCAGCGAGTTCTTGAAAAGTTTGGACAAGCGGCGGATCAAAGCCGGCTTTGGACACCAGTTGCAAGCCCTGCCAGGTTTGGACTGCCATGGCCAGGCCGAGCCCCACCAGCAAAGGGAGCCGCAGGCGCTTGTGCCCCCACCCCCAGCTAGCTAAAGATCCCACTAGCCAAGGCAAGGTTACCGCCGTTACCGCCATCCAGCGCCAGGAGAACTGAATCCGCCGCAGGGGCAAAACCCACTCGTAGAGCCAAGCCAGCAGATCCGTCATCATCAGCAGCGCCACCAGGCTAGCCCCCAAGCTGTAGAGCAGGGTGGCTCTGGCAAGAGATTCGGCAGCGCCACTTTCCTGGGATGGGAAACTCCTCCCCGACCGGCGGGCTAGCCACTCCAGAAAGACCAGGATCCCAACCCCCCCTAGAACCGCCGCCATCCAAACCCAGTACCCCACCAGGTTGCTCTCAAACCAGTGCTCTGTCCAGCGCGGCTGCAGCTGCATGAGCCCGCTCACCATCAGGCGATGGTGGGGTGTATACTCGTCGGCAAAGTTGACAAAATCCACCTGGACATGCCGCTGATCCCAAAAGGCTGGCAGCAGATAAAACGCCGTCCACCCTAGCCCCAGCCCAAACCCCAGGTAGCAGCGCCCCACCCTGGGCCAGAAGGGATCCCTTCCCCCCACCACCCAAGGCAGAGGTAGCCAAATCAGGGTAAACACCAGCAAGGTGGGCAGGTGGGACAGCGCCAGCAGGCCATAGCTCAGGGCCAAAGCCGCAACCGGCCAAAGGGCCTGCAACTGGCAGATTGTCTGCAGCGAGGCCCAGAAAACCCAGGGGGAGAGGGCAATGGCCCACACTTCCCCTATGGCTCCCCTTTGGTAGATATCCACCAGCCAGTAGGGGCCGGCCATGCTCAGGAGGGCCAAGACCAACGCCAAAGCCCAAGGAAGTACCTGCCGCAGCAGAAGGTATAGCCCCAGCCCCAAGACCGCCATCGCTAGGCCCATGCTGGCCACCAAAGAGCCGAGCATATCCAGCCCCAGGGCTCGAAAGGGCAAAGTGGCCACCATACACAGGGGCGGATAGAAGGCAAAGGTGGGGTTGCCGTAGCCGAAGTTGGAATACTCCAGCCAGCGGGGGTAAAGCTGCCCGCCGAAAAATTGGCGCTGATACTGAAAGGCCCAGCTGAGGTTAAAGTGAGTGGAATGGGTGATGGGATAGCCCCGCTGCAGCATCGGCCAGAGCAGGGCCAGCACGCCAGTCAGCAGCACAAGCCCAACCAGCAGTCGCGCTTGGCGCAACGCTTTTACCCTCTCACCGGGCCAAGCTCTCCCGCTCCAAAGGCCCGCCCCCTCTCCCATACTTGCTTGCGTACCAGGCGAATGTTTTCGATAGCCCCAGGCGGCAGGGCAGTTTCTGCCCTTGCTGCCAGGCGTTGGCCCAACGGACGGCTTTTTTGCCAGGAATTAATAGCGAAGCCAAGCGTAGGCCGCCTCAGAGAGCACTGGCACCTCCGCATAGTGGCCGCGCAGGTTCTGTACCCAAGCGTAGAGAGTGACAGCAATCACTCCCAGAAGGGCAGTGTTGGCCAGAATGCTGCTCACTTCCACTAGACCCAGGCTGCCAAAGAGCATAGCAAACACCTGCATCAGCACCTGCACCAGAAACAGGGCTATGTTGAGCAACAGTGCCTGCATGGTGTTGAAGCGAACAAAGTGGGCGATGCGGCTGTTGCGGATTACGAAAAAGAGGAGGGCAAAAAACAACCCCACCCCCAGCCAGCCGGTGGCTAGAGGCAGCAAACGCAGCAGCGGACTAAAAATGGGGATCAAACCTGGCAGAGATTGAAACAAGCCAGAGGGCACAAAGCCGAAGGGGAGAGCCGCTACCAACGGCAAAAGATAGGGAAGGGATCCCCACAGCCGATCCAGGGGGGTGATGTTGCCGCGCCAGGTCATAGTCTTAGCTGCTCATTGAGGTGAAGTTTGCGGGTCGGTGCGCTCCCGGGATCCAACAGCAACACCCAAGC
>NZ_JANSIV010000113.1:5676-20657 GCF_047502705.1 Synechococcus sp. H70.1 | reverse complement strand
CCTAGAGTGGATAAGGAAGGTCATCGAGCTTGTTATGTCCAAAAGCGGCGTGCTCCTGCTGAACTTGGGGGGGCCAGAGACCCAGGCGGATGTGCAGCCCTTTCTTTACAACCTCTTTGCCGATCCGGAACTAATCCGTCTGCCCTTTCCCTTTCTCCAGAGAGTGTTTGCCTGGGCCATCTCCACGCTGCGGGCGCCCAAATCCCGGCGCAACTACGCGGCTATTGGGGGGGGATCCCCTTTACGGCGCATCACCGCTGCGCAGGCGCAAGAGCTACAGGCACAGCTGGTGGCGGAGGGCTACGATGTGCCGGTGTATGTAGCCATGCGCTACTGGCACCCGCTTATTGAGTCGGTGGTGCAGCAGATCAAGTTAGATGGGATCACCCGCCTGGTGGTGCTGCCCCTGTACCCGCAGTATTCCATCAGCACGACTGGCTCCAGCTTCAAGCTGCTGGATCGCCTCTGGGCTGAGGATCCGGAGCTGGCCCGCATCGAGCGCCGCCAGATCTGCTCTTGGTATGATCAGCCCCAGTATGTCCAGGCCATGGCTAGGGCCATCCGGCAGCAGTTGGATGCGTTTGCAGATCCAGCAAGCGTTCACGTGCTCTTTAGCGCCCACGGCATTCCCGAAAGCTATGTTACCCAGGCCGGGGATCCCTACCAGCAGGAGATGGAAGCCTGTGTCCAGCTCATCTGGCGCGAAGTTGGGCGCCCCAATCGCTACACCCTCTCCTATCAAAGCCGAGTGGGCTCCGTGCGCTGGCTGCAGCCCTACACCGAGACGGTGATCCCGGAACTGGCCGCGCAGGGGGTAAGGCAACTCCTAGTGGTGCCAATTAGCTTCGTGTCGGAGCACATCGAAACCCTCCAGGAAATCGACATTGAGTATCGGGAGCTGGCCCACCAGGCTGGGATCCGCGAGTTTCGCCGCGTGCCAGCGCTGAATGCCGACCCCCTGTTTATTGCTGGCCTGGTGGCGCTGGTGCGGCCCCATTTGCTCCCTCCAACACCTGCGCTTGTGCCGGCGGCAGTGGGCAGCTCGCTACTGGAGTGATCTCTGGGCCAGCAAGGGCTAGATCCCCCAAAGTAATTGCTTGTTTTTGTGCAGCCTAGGGATAATCCTCCGGGAAGTTTCCCCGCTCTACCCAATCGATGAGCAAAGCCCTGCTGACCGAGTGGCTGCTGGACTATTTCTACCAACGGCTGCCCTTTCCCAAAGAGTGGCTGCCCCAGGGGAGCTACTGGGTGGGGGGATCCCTGCGGGATGCCTACCTAGCTTGGCTGCGGGGCCAGCCTAGCGACCCCAAGGGGCCGTTGGATCTGGACTTAATGTGTCCAGCCGATCCCGTGGGGTGGGCGGCGGGGGTGGCACGGCGGCTGAAGGCTGGCTTTGTGGTGCTGGATGCGGAGCGACAGATTGCCCGCATTGTGCTGGGCCAAGGAAGGGCTTCTCCTCCCACGGCGGCGACGGTGGACGTAGCCCTGCAGGTGGGCCCCACGCCAGAGGCGGATCTGCGCCAGCGGGACTTCACCTGCAACGCCCTCGCCCTGGCGCTGCAAGAGGGGCAACTGTTGGATCCTACGGGCGGTCGGGCAGACATTGAGCAAGGGTGCCTGCGTATGGTTCACCCCGACAACCTCAGCGCCGATCCAGTGCGGCTGTTGCGGGCCTATCGCCAGGCAGCTCAGCTGGGGTTTGTGCTGGATCCAGCCACGGCAGAGGCGATTGGCCAGCGGGCTTCCCTCTTGGCCAGGGTGGCAGCAGAGCGGGTACGGACCGAGGTGGTGGCCCTCTTGGAGACCCGCATCCCGGGCCTGGCCCACCTGCAAGCGGCAGCGGCGGCAGGGTTGCTGGTGGCTTGGCTGCCCCGCCTAACGCCCCAGAGCTGCGGCTTTGCCCAGGCTCAGGCAGTGTGGCAATGGGCTGAGATCTGGCAGCTCCAGTACCCCCGCACGCTGGCGGAGCTGGCCCAGCCTTTGGCGGATCGGCGCAGCGCCCTCTTGGCAACGGTGGTGGCAGCCCTACTGTGGGATCCGGCGGGCACCCCCGCCGAGACAGTGGAAGCGGAGCTGGAACGGCTGCGTTTCAGCCGGGCAGAGATGCGGGCCATTCAAAAACTGCACCAGCTTCTGCCCCAGTTCCAGCCCCTCCTAACCCACTCCCCCCCACCCAGCCAACAGTGGCGGCTCTATCACCAGGCGGGATCCCTCTTTGGCGGCCTGGCCCTCCTGGCAGCCGCCACCGGTAGCAGCCCCCAAAAGATAGAGCCCTGGCTCCAGCGCTACGAAGATCCCCAGGATCCCCTGGCCCATCTGGTGCCCCTCCTGGATGGCCGCGACCTGCTGCACACCTTAGGCGGTCGGCCCGGTCCCTGGGTAGGTCAGTTGTTGCAAGATCTCCAGGAAGCCCAAGCTTCGGGTCAGATCCAAACCCGTGCCGAGGCCCTTTCCTTTGCCCGCCGCTGGCGCGAGAGAAGCTCCCAACCCTAGCCAAAGCGATAGCCAAAGCCGCGCACCGTTACCAAATACTCGGGGTTACTGGGATCCACCTCCAGCTTTTCCCGCAGCCAGCGGATGTGGACATCCACAGTTTTGCTGTCACCCATGAAGTCGGATCCCCAAACCCGCTCTAGAAGCTGTTCCCGCGTCCAAACGCGGCGGGGATTGGACATGAACAGCTCCAACAGGCGAAACTCCTTGGGCGAGAGACTCACCTCCACCCCCCGCACCAACACCCGGCACTCCTGGGTAAACATGCAAATATCCCCGTAGCGGAGCACCGTGGCCTCGCTGGCGTAGGCCTGCTGCCGACGGCGCAACACGGAGCGACAGCGGGCAATGAGCTCCCGCATTCCAAAAGGCTTAGTTAGGTAGTCGTCGGCCCCCAGCTCCAGGCCCATCACCCGGTCGGCCTCGCTGCTTTTGGCTGTCAGCATCAAAATGGGGAGGGTGTTACCCTCCCTACGCAACAGACGGCATAGATCCAAGCCATTCAAACTGGGCAGCATTAGATCGAGGATCATCAAGTCCAGCCGCTCAGCTGTATGCACCAGCTCTAGCGCTTCTCGACCATCCGCTGCTTGCAAAACTCGGTACCCCTGTTCTTCAAGGGCAAGGGCAACCGTTTCTCGGATGGCATCCTCATCCTCCACCACCAGCAGGGTCTCCGAGAGGGGGGAAGCTTCCATAGGGTGGGAAAGGTGACTGGTCATGGAAAGGGTTGCTTGCATGGCAAACTCCGCCTCGCTTGCTCACAGGGAAAAGTCATCAGCAGCCGCTGGCTAGGATATCAAACTTGCCAGGCCGGCCAATAGAGGGAAGAAAAGGTGCCAAATCCCACTTCGAAAGTCCGCTGGAACCGCAAGGGTTCCACCAGCGGTTGGTTTAGGATGATTTAAGATCACGGCGGAGCTGCCTTTAGGCCACTGGCGCAGCCTGCCTATGTCGGGTTCTCGTTCTGCCCTCTGGGCGACTGGCGGAGCAATTTTACGGCTGCTGCGCTGGCACAAGCCGGCGGGACGCCTGATTTTGATGATCCCCGCCCTGTGGGGAGCCTTTTTAGCCGGAAGGGGAACGCCGCCCTGGCCCCTGGTCGGGATCATCATTCTGGGCAGTTTGGCGGCTAGCGGGGCAGGCTGTGTCATCAACGATCTTTGGGATCGGGACTTGGATCCGTTGGTGGAGCGCACCCGCAGCCGCCCTCTAGCTAGTCGCGAATTGAGTGTTGGCGTCGGCATGGCAATGGCAGTGCTGTGCTTGGCCTGTGCGGGGGGACTGGCGCTGTTTCTCAACCCGGTCAGCTTTGCCCTCTGCGTGGCGGCAGTGCCGGTGATTTTGCTCTACCCAGGGGCCAAGCGGGTGTTTCCAGTGCCCCAACTGGTTCTGGCCCTGGCTTGGGGGTTTGCCGTGCTCATCAGTTGGACGGCGGTGAGGGGTCAGGATCCCCGACTACCCCTGTGGGAGGAAGGACTAGGCTGGCTGTGGCTGGCCACAGTGCTATGGACCCTGGGGTTTGACACGGTCTATGCCCTCTCGGATCGAGAAGACGATGAGCGGGCCGGGATCCACTCCAGTGCCCGTTTCTTTGGCCGACAAACACCGACGGCGGTGGGGCTCTTTTTCCTGGGGACCACCCTTGCCCTCTTGGGGGCAGGGCTCAGCCTACGTTTGCACGGGGTTTACTTCCTCACCCTGGCTGTTGCCGCTGGTCTCTGGGCTCGGCAAACCTGGCAGCTTCACCGGCTTAACCCTTCCCCCCGCCTTTACCCAGCTATCTTTGGCGAAAACGTAGTGCAGGGCTTTATCCTGCTGGCGGGGATGATTGCCGGCTCTCTGCTAGGGGAGCCCTGGACCCCCTAGTTGGGATAGATGCGCAGGCGGCGGTTGGGCTCCTCGCCAAAACTCTGAGCTCGCAGGTGATAGTACTCCACTAACTGATGCTGCAGCTTGCGAATGTGGGCAGAGCGGGGGAGGAGTTCCACCGGCTGCGACTTGGGGATAACAATTTGCTCCACCGCCAGGCGAGCTTCCTCCAGAGCTTCCGCTTCTTCCCCAGAGCTAGCTTGAATAAACAGCTCCAGGTCAGAATCAGCCCCCTCCTCAATATTAAGGATGCGGCGCAGGGCGCTAGCCAGAGCAATCAAGGTATTGGCCTTGACGGTGTGAATGGGGATCTGGCGGGAGTGGGCCAGTTGCTGAATCTTGGAGCGGCTGCGCACCTGGGATCGCAAAGCCAAGACAATGTCGGCCTCATCCAAGTCTTTAGTAACCTGCGCCGGCAGCTGCAGGGTTCGGATGACCTGCTCCAGATGGAAACGGCTAACTCCGTAGGGATAGATCCTTAGAGGTCCCTCCGGATCCTGCTGGAGCTCTACTTCCTCTTCCTCCTCGGCTTTGGGCTCTGACTGAGGGCTAGGTAGAGGCACCGCTGAGGAGGAGACGGCTTCCTCCCCCTTTACTGAGGACAAGCCAGGCTGCTGCAGACGGGTCGCAACCGGCTCCAAAGGTAAAGGCTCCATGCAGCTAGAGCGGCCCCAGCTGCTTCCCAGGGAGGACAGGGTGCTGTCAGCAGGCGGCCACTGCGGTCGAGAGAGGGCGGGGCGTTCGTTCATGGCGGTGGTACTGCGCACAATCACCACTTGGCCGCGTTCGTCCAGGCTGCGTATTTGGATTGACGCCTCGCGGTTGCGCAAGAGGCGATCCACAGTGGCTGCCACATCTTCGTGGATAACCCAGCGGTGCCGCTCCAGCATTTCCACTGCAATCTCAAAAGTCGGGGGAGCCTTGCGCTCCAAGACACTCTTCTGGCAGCCCCGCCGCCGTGCCTCCTCATCCCCCAGGGTGACGGATTGGATCCCGCCTATGAGGTCCGAGAGGGTGGGGTTTTTGATCAAGTTTTCGATGCGGTTGCCATGGGCAGTAGCCACCAGTTGAACCCCCCGCTCGGCAATGGTGCGGGAGGCCAAAGCCTCCTGCTCAGTGCCAATCTCGTCGATGATTACCACCTCCGGCATGTGGTTTTCCACCGCCTCAATCATCACCTTGTGCTGCAGCTCGGGACTGGCCACCTGCATGCGTCTGGCTCGACCAATCCCTGGGTGGGGCACATCGCCATCGCCAGCAATCTCGTTGGAGGTGTCAATGATAATGACTCGTTTGTGCAGCTCGTCCGCCAAAACGCGGGCAATTTCTCGCAGGGCAGTGGTTTTACCCACCCCTGGTCGGCCCAGCAACAGCATTGAGCGGCCCTGCTCCACCAGATCGCGGATCATGTTGATGACGCCGACCACGCAGCGGCCCACCCGACAGGTCAGGCCGATGATTGTGCCCTGGCGGTTGCGGATGGCGCTAATCCGGTGCAGAGTTGAGGCAATGCCAGCCCGGTTGTCGCTGCTAAACTCTCCCACTTGGCTGATGACCAAATCCAGGTCGGCGCGGCTAACCACTTCTTCGGAGAGGTACTCAGCAAAGCCGGGGAAACGAGCTTCTGGGCGGCGGCCCAAATCCAGAACCACCTCCACCAGCCGATCCAAGTAGGGATGCTGCTGCAGCCGCTCCCGGATGGCTGCAGGCAGAACGTCCAGGAGCTTGTTGAGGTCGTCGTTGTAAAGGACTTGTCCAGGGAAGGGGGTGTGTTCACCTAGGAGGTGGGGGTTCCTCTGCAAGTCCACCGCCGGGTTAAAGGGCTGGGCTGAGAAACTCATGGTCGGTCGAGCGACGCTGTTAAACACTGGAAAGACAGCTCTGTCGGAGGGCAACTGGCCGCTGCTTTACCTGCTGCACCAACTGCTTGGCCAACAGGATCCCTGTTGCCAGGCCAGACCCTTCCTCGAGATAGGCAGCCACCAACTGTCGGGCATAGCTGCCAAAGGCAATCCCCGCCACTGGCCAAGAGGGATCCAACAGCGACACCGTTTGCGCATTGGTTCCTCCTGCTAGTTGCACATAGCCAGGCAGGCCCATATCCAACACCTTGCGGGCCAACCTTAGGGTGGCCTTGCTGGTGCCAGCTCCAATGTCTCCACTCATGGGCCGGCCATCCACCTGCCAGATCAACACCTCCGGCAAGGGATCCATCAAGGCCAACACATCCCGCAAATAGGCCTCCAGGCCGGGACCCTCGTTAAAGCTAATCGAAACGGCCTGCAGCTGCCCCAGCCATGGCCGCAGGGATCCCCACACTTGCTCAAACTGCTTCTGCCGGCCAACACGGGTGTGGATTTCCACCGCCTGAACGCCCAGCTCCAGCAAACAGGGCAAGACTTCCGCCACCGCCACCTGGTAGCCGAGGGTGGTGATGCGCTGGTAGGGGCAAACAGGCTCGCAGCGGCCACAGCCATAGCACAGATCTGCCTGGATGTGAACCTGAACAGAGGCAGACGCCGGCGCACCCAGCGGCACCACGGCATGGGGGGGGCAGACCGCCACACAAGGCTGTGAGCATTCGGCCGGGCAGGCAGCCTCCGTCAGGACGGCCTTGCGGAAATGGACATCCTCACCGTCGTTGAGGCTAACCATCAGCCATGGGGATCCCGCCTGCGGGTCTTCGGCTTGGGCTCGCTGGATCCCTTGCTGCGCAGCCCGTACAATGGCCGGCTCAGCGGCAACGTCAATGCAGTCGGCACCGGCCAGCGTGTAGAGAAAGGCTAACTCCCGAATTGAGGGCAAGTGGTGGAAACTTGCGCCGCAGATGAGCTTAAACCAAGTACCCTGTTGCAGCGAAGCTTTCGGCGAGGTCACAGATACAGCCACCAGCAAGGCCGCCTACTTGAGATAGTAGCAAAGAATTCTCTGAGAGTCTGAGCCAATCCTCAGGCGCTCTGCAGGGCGTCCTTCAGGGGTTGCCACCGAATTGATCGCTCTCGAGCCAGCTCCACCACAAATTTCACGCCCTTGTCTTCTTGGCTCAGCTTCACCAAGTAGGAGAGCTCTTGCCGGCTGAGGACATGCCCCTCGTAAAACCAAAACACCAGTCCTTTGGCTTTGGGGGGCAGGCTGGCGCGGTACTGCTCAATCAACGAGGGGTAGAAATAGGTGCGCCGCTGCGATTTCCCTAGGGTGGCAGGCCGCACCCCATGGCTGCGCGTTAAATAGCTGGCCAGATCCCCAATTCCCTTGCTGGAGAGGGTAACCACCTCATAGCCGGCCCCGCGCAGCCGCCGCAGGTAGTGCCCTTCGGATCCCCCTTCCGGGGTAACAAACATGGCCAAAGCCCCAGATTGCTCGAGCTGTTGCACAAACTTGGCCCCTGAGCCAACCAGCAACATAAGAAACCTCAAAACCCGCCTTGCCCCTGCCCATTGTAGCGGGAGTGTACCCCCGGCTGGGGATAGAAGTCTCCGATAGAACTCATAGAAACCCCCGGCCTTTCCTGGCTTGCTGGAGGAGTGGTTAGAATGGGGATCGAAAAGAGAGCAACAGCCAATGGCTCAACCAAGTTATCCTGTAACCAAGAGCGACGCCGAGTGGCGCCAGCTGCTTACTGAAGAACAGTACTACGTGCTGCGTCAAGAAGGAACTGAGCCCCCCTTCCGCAATGCCTACTACAACCACAAGGCGCCAGGGATCTATGTCTGCGCTGGCTGTGGGCAGGAGCTCTTTTCCTCGGCAGCCAAGTATGACAGTGGCACTGGCTGGCCCAGTTTTTGGGAACCTATTGCCCCTCATGTGATTGGCACCAAGACAGATTGGAAACTGCTCGTGCCGCGCACTGAGGTGCACTGCTCCCGCTGTGGCGGCCATTTGGGGCATGTGTTTCCAGACGGCCCCCCGCCAACGGGCTTGCGCTACTGCATTAACTCGGCAGCCCTGAAGTTTATTCCAGCCAACGCCTAGGCTTTGCCAAGGGCAGCTTTTTTGAGCCACCTGCTGGGGTGAGCATGTCGGACTACACCTTTTGGGATGCTGCCTTGGTTCTGCTGCGGGAGGGCCTGGAGGCTCTCTTGGTGCTGTTGGCCCTGGTGGCGCTTCTCAGTAAGAGCGGGCAGTCGGCCCAGCGCCAATGGGTGTGGCTGGGAGGAGCAGTGGGTCTACTGGCCGCCGTGCTGCTTGGCCTCTTAGTCAAGCTGTTTTTCCAGCAGCTCCTTACCCACACCCGCCAAGAGGTGCTGGAGGGGATCACTGGGCTGGTGGCAGCAGGTCTGTTGTTTTCCGTCAGCTTTTGGCTGCACCGGCGGGCCGCCATTGCCGCTTGGCAAACCTTTGTGCAAGAACAAGCCCAGGCAGCGCTTGCCAGGGGCCAGATTTTCTCCCTAGCTTTCCTGGCCTTTACGGCGGTGTTTCGCGAAGGGGCGGAAACGGTGTTGTTTTATGTGGGATTGGCCCCTTCCCTAGCACCCAAGGATCTCTGGCTGGGGATCGGCTTGGGAGCCCTGATCCTAGGGGGGATGGCGGTTTTGCTGCTGCAGGTGGGGCTAAAGCTGCCCTTGAAGGCTTTTTTCCGGGGTTTAAGCCTGCTGATTTTCTACTTGGGCTTTAAGTTCCTGGGCAGCGGCCTCCATGCTTTGCAAGCAGCAAGTTGGTTGCCCACCACTGCTCTAGCTGGGATCCCCAGGCTACGCTGGCTGGGGATTTATCCCACCTGGCAAACGCTGCTACCCCAACTGGCAGTGTTGGCAATAGCTATTGTCTGGTGGCTACAGCCGTGGCAGTGGACTAGTTTCCCCCAAAAGCCTTCTTCCTAAAGGGAGAAGCTACCCCACCCCCTGCTTGCTGCTTAGCTCCCCACCCACAGAGAAGAGCGGAGGAGAGCATCTTCCTAGCTTACCAGTACGGCTCGAGCGGCTGCAGCAGTATAAGCACGAGCTCTTTTACTAAGGGCCAGGGACCCCTTCAGGTGTCGTAAACCCGGCACTCGACAGCATCAGGGTTTTCGGCGCAGTGCTGCTCTAGGCTGCTAGGAGCCTTTTGCTGGTGGCTGCGGGCTGCCAACACTTCCTCCACAGCATCCCAGGCTGCACGGCAATGGGGATCCCCTTCGCCGTACTCAGAGCAGATCTTGCGGGCATTTTCCAGCTCTTTGGCAATGACTTCAGACAGTCCCATATGCTCAAGCTCCTTTAGACAGGACGGGGCCTGTAGCCCCCGGATATAGGCGGTTGGCAACGACCTCCGCTAGGGCAAAATCTGTCTACTGGCCCTACCGCTGAGTCTCAAAGAGTGCCTTAACTGCCAACCGATCTATCTCGTTGCTTTCACTTTTAATTTTAAGGGACAGCGGCAGGGGGTCGCCGCCACGCTTTTGCAATCTCTTCGGGATCACCTCCAACTGCCAAACAATTGGCTAATCTGTTGCCGCACCTGTTCTGGGGATCCCTGTTGGCGCACCTGTCCTTGCGCCAGAAAGATTGCCCCGTCTGCCCATTCCAGCTCTGTCAGCCGGTGGGTTACCCAAAGGGCAGTGATCCCCTCTTGATCCACCAGGCGGCGGATGCAGCGCAGCAGATCCTTTTGGCTATCGGGATCCAAGAGAGCCGTTGGCTCGTCCAACAGCAGAACTTCGCAGTGCCGGGCCAGGGCCCCAGCCACTGCCACCCGCTGCTTCTGCCCACCGCTAAGGCCGTGAATGGGGCGGCGGATCAAGTGGCGCAAGCCCACCTGCTCCAGGGCCATCTCTACCCGCTTCTGGATTTCTTCCAACGTGAGGGGCTCTGCTCCCAACCCAAAAGCTACATCCGCCCCCACTGTTGGCATAAACAGCTGCTGATCCGGGTTTTGAAACACGTAGCCTAGCCGCCCCTGCACCTCCCAGAACCCCGCCAGGGGCTGGGGATGGGTGAGCACTCCCGACAGCAGTTGTAGCAATGTCGACTTGCCACTGCCATTGGGCCCCAGCAGCATCCACAACTGGCCTTTGGGAATGGCAAAGCTGCACTCCTGCAGAACCGGCGGACGCCCTGGCCAGGCAAAGGTCAAGCCCTCCACCCGGATGGCCAACGAGGATTCTCGGCTAGGGAGGGGAGTCTTCATACAAGAGACTCCTAGAGAGGTGGCCTTAGCTCTGCAGCTGGGCCAAAAACCCAGGTCGGACTCCCAGGGGTGCAGCGCCGGACCTGGAGGAGGTCATCTGCACACCACACAGCTCGCCGGTAAGCAAGAACACCTTTTTGCCAGTGCGGTCGCAGGTTAGCTCCAGGCTCTGCGGGGATCCGTTGCGAAGAGCTTCAACCACACTCTGATAGGCGCGGTTGGCCGCTTCCTCCTCTTTTTGGTGGATGACGATGGGGGCGGGATTTCCCTTCAGAAGCAATTCCAGGGTATACATGGCTAACTGTTCGCGTAGGGGGCTGTGGACACCTGATCCCAGTATCCTAGATCCCAGACCTAGGGGCAGGGGCGAGCGGAAGGAGGATCCCCTGGAGTGAGACTGGCAAACCAACTCGACAGGGCCGCCGGCAGGCAGAGGCCAGGGTTGCCCTCAATGTGGAGCCGTTCCAGCCGCGGCAGTTCTGCCAAAAAGCCGGGCAACTCGCCTGTGAGCTGGTTACGGGCCAGGCGCAGATCCCGTAATTGCTTGAGTTGGGCTAGCTCTGGCGGCAGGGATCCGCTGAGGCGGTTGTCCGACAGGTACAGATTCTCCAGGTGGCGCAGTTGCCCCAGTTGGGGCGGAATGGGCCCAGAGAGTTGGTTGCGATCCAAAAACAGGCCCCTCAGGGAGCTCATCTGGCCCAGTTGGCTGGGAATGGCGCCGCTGAGCTGGTTGTTTTGTAGGCTGAGGTTTTCTAGGCGGCTGAGCTGCCCCAGCTCGGCAGGAATAGGCCCGGAGAGCTGGTTGTGATCCAAAAACAACCCCCGCAGCTTGTGCAGTTGCCCTAGCTCCGGCGGAATGGGGCCGGAGAACTGGTTATAGTCCAGAAACAGGTTTTCCAACTCGCTCAGTTGCCCCAGCTCGGCGGGGATGGGGCCAGAAAGCTGGTTGTAACTGAGAGACAAAGCCCGCAGGCGGTGGAATTGGCCAATCTCCGGCGGCAGGGATCCGCTCAGCCCGCGGCGATCCAATACCAACTGAACCAGACATTGATCCGCATCGAACAGAGCCACCTCCTCCACCGCCACCTGGGGACGGCCCAGCGCGGCCAGGATTTGCCGCAGCAAGCGCGGCTCCCGCTCCCTACAGGAGGGGGCAGACCAGACCAGTGTCCCCCAGCTCAGCCAAGCCCCAATTGCCAGCAAGAGCAAAATCCGAGCTTGTCTTTTGACTGATCCCATTGCCCCTTCCCGGCCAACGTCTTAAGGCAGCATAACTCCCGTCCAGATCCTTGCCAACTGCTAGCTGGGGGAAGGGGCAACCGTTCCAGAGCAGGGCGCCAGGCAGGATCTTAGGATTGGCTGCCTTGAGAGCGCTGGATCACCTCAGCTTCGCTTAGAGGGGTAGGGGCGTGGAAAGACAGGCACCAGGGAGTTTGGACTTTGCAGGGCGGGTGAAGCTCCTGCGAGGAGAGGTAGAATTGCCCCACCTTCAGGATCGCTACATCCTCGCCGCTTCCCCCCCTCTGGGCAATTTGCTCGCGCACCACCTCGATAGCCGCTGGCGACGTGACCCGGCCAAAGAACTGGGTGGAGCAGTTGGCAATAATGTTGTGGTCGATGCTTTTGGGAGCCTGGGTGGCGAAAATGAGGCCCAGGCCGTATTTGCGCGCTTGGGCGGCTAGGCGCAGCAGGCTCTGCTTGCAGGGGGTAGTCCCCTGGGAGGGCACAAAGTCTTTGGCCTCGTCGATGGCCAACAGCCCGCGCACTGGCGCTTCCGGCGGAGCGGGGTTTTTCTTGATCCAGGCAAACAGCGCCATGGCCAGTTGGTTTACAAATTGCTGCTGTTCGCCCAGGGTAGGAAGACCCACCAGGTTGATGACCGACACGCGGGTTTTGCCATAGCCTGCCCCCAGCCCCAACAGGCTGGCCGGATCCAACGCCGTGCCGCTTTGACTGAGCAGCTTGTTGTTGACCATGGCAGCCTTGAGGAGATTGGCCATCTGCAGGGCCAGTTGCGGAGCCTTGCTGATATCGGCTCCTGCTTCTGGGGGCAGATCTGCCAGGAACTCGGCAAACTCGGCCAGGGATCCGGGCTGGTGGGTGGCAAAGTACTTCAAAGCTGCCCTGAGAACTCCCCGCTTCAGTTGGTCGCTGACAGTCTTGCCGGGGGCCACGATTTCCTGAAGGGTGCCCCAGGCGATGTCGACGGCCTGATCCAGCTCTTCAGGATCGTCAGCCAGCGCAGCAAAGTCCGGCAGGGGGGCGAGGGTGAGGGGGTTACCTGCTGCCAGCCCAGGGGTCCAAATCACCACTTCGGTTTGGGCAAAGTAGCGCTCTGCCTTGGCCTGGTCTTCCTCTGTCCAGCCTTGGGGGGCAGCAGGCCAGGGATCCCCCAGGCGGGCCAAGTCGTTGGCAGCATCGATAACGATGGAAGGGATCCCTTGCAAAGCTGCCTCCTCCACGATGCGTCGCAAAAGCACCGTTTTCCCAGAGCCGCTGCCGGCCAGGATCACGGTGTGCCGCACCAGCTCTGGGACGGGCAGAAAGACCGGATCCCCTTCTCGGTTGGCCACCCAACGCCGCCCGACAAACAAACCTGTCAGGTGCAGATCCTGCTTGGCTTGAGGGGCCTTGCCGTTCTCTACCCTAGAAAGTGAGAAATCCCCTTTTGGAGTTTCCTGCCCAGGGATCCCTTCCTTCAGCCAGGCGAGGATCTTGGCCAAACCCGAATCAGGCTCGGCGGCTGCCAGTTGGGCAAGGGGTTGCCGCTCGGCCAGCCAGTCCGTAAAACCGGGCCTGGATTTGAGCTGTTCTAGGGCCAGCAGAACCCTGATTGCCCTTTCGCTGGGCTGCCAGTGGATCCCGCCCTCCGCAAGAAAACTCTGCCACAATTTTTGGCTTACCCGGCCTCTGGGCACTGGTATCGTGCGCACCACCACCAGCTTGCGAGATCGCAGGGCCGGATCGATCCCGGCGGCTGTCTTGGCGGCTCCCAAGCGGGCCTGGAAGGCCTTGGGATTACCTGACTGGATGGCTATCAGACAAAGGTGCTTTTCTCGCTCGTTGGCCTCATGGAAGATCAGGCGCAAACGAGAATGCATCTGGGAAAAGCTTGTGGCTCCAGGGAAATCCATTTCAATTTGGGTGCCGATGCTGGCCGGCAACTTTGCTTGCCGAACGAGAAAGTCACATACAGAAGTCAAAAGTTCTTTCCATGGCTCATCTTTGTTTTCCTGTAAATATGGAGAGATATCAGCATTTTGCTTGAACTTCTCAAACTCGCGATCCAGTTCCTGCAGAGAAGCACTTGAAGTAGTAAGAGGAGAACCGGAGGATCCTAACTCGATAACTTTCCCTTCTTTCAAGCAGCTCTCTCTGTGCTCATGGCATTTTTGCAAAAGAGCTCGAGGAGATAGAAATTGATTACTTTCAAAAAACTCCGGCTTAAAGGGGTAGGAGGAATAGGGAGGGGTAAAGCCAACCTTGCGATAGGCTTTTTCTAAGCGAGGGACAACAACAGCCTCAGCAGTACCTGCAGAGGGAAGAAGCGTAAAGACAGAATGGGACTCAAAGCGACCTGAAAGCGTAGAAACAGCCGTCTTTGTTAGGATTTCCCAAGAGTGTTCTAGGCAGGAGACAACCACAAGAGATCGAGAGAGATAATCTCGTAGCGCAATAAGACCGCCTCCAATGCTGTGAATGATATTTTCCGTGGCCTTTGCTTCTGCCCCTGATTCTTCTGAAGCTATATGAAATTGCATAATGATTGGATCCAGTTGATCCAAAGCAACTACAGTGGGCCCCCTCAGGCTCATGAGCCAAGAAAGCCCCGCGACGATCTCGCTGGGAGTTAAGCCTGGCGAGACAAAGCCAAACCTTTGCTTCGTCTCCGGATCATCTACACCTAGGCCCTCTATCCAGCTAATTCCAGCTGCAGCTATTGCAAAGTCGGCAGAGTTGGCCAAAATCATGGCCCGCACACAGTCTTGATACTTAAGTGTTTTACTCTTATCTTGAGTAAACAGCCATTGCAGAACTCGGTTGACAACTCTGACCAAGAGGTCAGGAGGAAATTCGGCAATCTCTTCTGCCTTCTTAGGACTGGCCAGGGCCTTCAGGAAGATTTGATCGAGAACCTTTCTTAACTGACTTCTTCCATCTGGCTCTTCCTGTATCAGGGATGTAAGGTACCCTTGAACTACCGTTTTCCAGAAATCTTTCACATCTGTCATGTCCACCAGGACAAATCCCACGCCCCTTTCAAAGCAGCGCTGTCTCAATACCCTGAGCAGGTGGGTCTTCCCAGTACCGCTGCTGCCGAGGACAGGGATCCCCAGCGGAGACTCGCTTTGGGGGGATTGGATCAACTTCTCCAGCCGCTCAAATAGCCGCTCTCTAGCGTCTCGATGAAGATCGGGAACGTCAAACTCTGGTGGCTGCCAGATTTTCTTCAGGTGAACCGTCCAATCAAAATCAACTTCCCTGAGAGCCTCAAGGGCCTTTTGTTGTTC
>NZ_JANSIV010000113.1:0-5576 GCF_047502705.1 Synechococcus sp. H70.1 | reverse complement strand
TTCTGCACTCTGCATGCTTAACTCCTAATTCGCAGAAAGTATCTTTTGGCGCCGGAGAGGGTAATAGCTGCCGCCTCGATTGCGGGAGTGATAGATAAGGGATCGTCAATAGGCATCAATACAATCTTGGTCTGGCGATCTAAAGCCACAAGAGCCTGATCCAGTTGCTGGCGTGGAACTTGGGGAAATCTTTGGCGCAGATCTGATAGGTAAACCCGGGAGTGGCGTCCTCCCATCTCCTCACAAGTTCGAAAGACCTTCTCGAGGAAGGCGGGATCGACTTTTGCTTGGCCAAAATCGGAAGGAGGTTGGCCAGAGCCGGCTGGCTTGAGGACATGGGCCAAGGGAACGCTCTCCCGCTGCACGTAGTCCACCAAAATTTCCAAGACCTTTTGCAAAACGACTGCTGCCTCCGGTGACTTGGAACGGGCAATGGCCGTTGGAGGTGTGGTGGAGGCCCAGTCCCAGGCCTTGTCAGTTAGTGCAAGCCGAGCTACTTTCCTTCCCTTTTCAACTGTGGTCTTGTATTCAATGAGGCCCCTTTCCTCCAGCAGCTTGAGCTCCTTGGCGCTGTGCTTTGGCTTCAGCTGGGACTTGGCCGGTTCCTCCCCCGTTAGCAGAAGCTTCCAGAGCAAAATTTCGCTCTTGGGCAACAAAGAGGTCATCTTCTCACTCTCCAACTCGCCTCAAAGCCGGCTCCGTTGCTGTTGAATTACCTTGCGGATCATCTCCACCGCCCGCTCGCAGTCGCTCATCACCAGATCGTTGGGGATCCGCAACACCAAGTAGCCGGAAATCAGCAGTTGGTAGTCCCGCAGGCGATCCTGGTAGTAGCGGTCTCGGCTGCAGTGCTCTGGCCCGTCCACTTCCACCACCACCTTGCCCTCCCGCCAAAGGAGATCTGCTAGAAAGGATTGCCCGGTTACACTTTGTAACACTTGGTTAAACTCTAGCAGATCCTTGAGCTGCGGGTCCGCTGCCACCCGCTCGGCTAGCTTCTTCTCTGCCAGGCTAAAGGGGTGAGGGGATCCCTTGCAACCCACCACCACCTGCACCGAGCTGTCGAACTCCTCCCGCCTCTCCGGGAGCGGCACCTGGAGGGCGCCGTAGCTCACGGAAGCCAATTCAGGGTGAGCGGCCAAAGCACTCGGCACCACCAGCACTAGCCGTGCTTGACTGTGGTCGGCCAACCAGGTAGCTGCCTTGGCCAAGCCAAGGAGGTAGCTGGGCGCCGGCTCTGGCTCATCGGTTGCTAAAGCCAAGGTTAGCTCGCGAGGGGCAATGGCTTTAGCCAGTTGTTGCACCTGGATTGCCCGCTGGATCCCTGGCACCACAGGCAGGCGTTGCTGCTGGCACAAGTGCATTGCTGCCCTAAGCCAGGTACTGGAAATGGCGGGATCCCGTTTTGCGGACAGCTCTCGGGCGCGGAGGCGATTGAGAACCTGGGCCTCTGCCGTTCTGCCCGGCTCAAACTTTTCTCCATACCAATAGGGCCAGAGGGATAGAGCTACCTCCGCCAGCACCTGCAGACACTCGTCAAGGATGACATCCTGAGCCGGAATTCGGTGCCAAAGCTTGGAGACAAAGACCGTCTCCCGAGTTTCAGCCTCTTCCGCCAAAATTGCCAGCGCCTCCTCCACGGACGGCGCTAGCAACAGCTTTACCTCCCCCTCTTTGCCCAGGTCTGGCCACAAAAGAACGGCCACCTCGCCCTTCCCCCCTGCCTTTCTATAAATCCTGCCTCGGGATAGGCCGAGGAAGCAACAGTATCGAAAGCTGGGTCGGCAGGGATTCGAACCCTGGGCCAATCGGTTAAAAGCCGAGTGCTCTACCGCTGAGCTACCGACCCAAGTTTGCAGCTCTGACAGAATAGCACAACTTCTGTCATATTAGCAGAAGCTCTAGCCAGATCCCCAAGGATTTTGCTATTCTAGGTTTAGCCAAACCCTGGGGCTGTAACGGTTTCGACGGGGTGGCGAACAAGGGTTCATGATGCAGGTCGGGCTTGAGCTTATCCCGTTACCACTAGGCTCAACAAAGTAGGTGCGAACAACGTCGTACCTTTTGCTCGTAAAGCAGCCGCTCTGGCTGCCTAAGGCTCAGTAGAGAATTACCCTGAGCTCGAGGATCCTCCCACGACCCCGTTAAGTGGGCGGATCACAACCCCAACGGGTGCAGCTCTCTTCTCCCGCTCCGTCGAGGGAGAGCCTAAGCTGAGGCGGAGAACTCCCGTCGCCGGGATCTAAACGGCGATCCCTGCCTCGAGGGTCAGAGAGGCTAAGCCTGTGAAGGAGTGAGCCCCCAGTACCCATCTCGGACACGGGTTCGACTCCCGTCAGCTCCATCTTCAGGCCAACCCTACTTGCCCAGGCCCAGCTAATCCTCGGCTACAAGCGGGGCTTCTGAGTTCCTCTAGAGGTGGATCCAACCTCAACCGGCTTTGCGGGCGGAGGAGCTCCTATTGCTGTGCCCTACAATCAAGGGCAGTGGGTTGGAGAAAAGAGGGCCATGCGGCTCATCGATGAACGGGGGCGTCTTCTAGGAAAGGTCAGCCTCCTGGATCTGGGGGCGCTGGCAATTGTGGTGGCGGCGATCGTAGCTGTCCTGTTTTTCCCAGGGCGGCAGGCGGGCAGCGTCGTCCAGGTAGGGGGTGGCCCCACGCTGCCAGTGGAAGTGGATATGATCGTGCGGGGGGTCAGCAGCCGATCCCTGGAACCCTTTCAAGTGGGTCAGAAGGCCGACTTGATCATCCGCAACCAACCCTACGGCCAGGTGGAGGTGGTGCGGATAGAAAATGTCAGCCGCACCGTGCCAGTAGTTTTTCCGGATGGACGGGTTGAAAACTTGCCTGACCCTGAGCCCTATCGTTTTGATCTGGTGTTTACCTTGCGGGGACGGGGCCAGAAGACGGAAAATGGCATTGTCCTGGGCAACAACCGCGTCAAAGTTGGCGTTCCCCTGGAGGTGGAGACTTTTAGCTACAACTTGCGCGGCACCGTGATGGAGGTGCGGCTGCTGCAATCGTAGAGAACCCCCACCCTAATGCAGCTACAGGAGATTGCCCAAAGATTGGGATGCACCTACGAAGGGGATCCCACCCTGGAGATCCACGGCGTGGCCAGCCTGGCAGAAGCTCGCCCAGGCGAGCTGAGCTTCCTCAGCGAGGTCCGCTACCTGCCTCTCCTGGAGCAAACCCAAGCCAGCGCCGTCATCGTAGGTGAATCTGTAGTTTTGCCCCGCCCCATCCCCTGCCTGCGGGGCAGGGATCCGCGCTTGCTCTTTGCCCAGGCCATCGAGCTGTTTTACCAACCCTACCGCCTGCCCGTCGGGATCCATCCCACAGCTGTGATCGATCCCAGTGTGGAGTTGGGGGAGGGGGTAGCCATTGGGCCGCATGTGGTGGTGATGGAAGGGGTGAAAATTGGCAACTACACCCAGATCCACCCCAACGTAACCATCTACCCCCACGTGCGGATTGGATCCCGGTGTCAGCTTTTGGCTAACTGCGTTATCCACGAACGCACGGAGATTGGCGACGATTGCCTCATCCACAGCGGCGCCGTGATTGGCGACGACGGCTTTGGCCACATTCCTCTCCCTGATGGATCCTGGCGGCGCATGCCGCAGGCGGGCCGGGTGGTGCTGGAAGACGGCGTAGAAGTGGGCAGCAACACCACCATTGACCGGGCTGCCGTTGGCGAGACGCGCATTGGCCGCGGCACCAAGATCGACAACCTGGTGCAGATTGGCCACGGTGTGCGCACGGGATCCCACTGCTTAATCGTCGCCCAGGTGGGCATTGCCGGCAGTACCCAATTGGGCCACCACGTCATCTTGGGCGGGCAATGTGGCTTGGCGGGGCATCTGCACATTGGCGATGGCGTGCGTGTGGCCGCCCAAACAGGGGTGACCAGCGACATTCCTCCTGGCCAAACAGTAGCCGGCTACCCCCACCAACCCATTGCCGAATGGCGTAGGAGCATGGCAGTCCAACGGCATCTGCCCGAGCTGCAGCGGGCCCTGCGCAAGCTGGAAGCGCGGGTAGCCAAGTTGGAGCAAAACAGTGGGAGATAGGGGATCAAGGGTTAGCCTGCTGACAGCCAATTCGCTTGCTTGCCCCCACCGCCTAGCCCAAGAAAACACTCCCCTCACCCGCCGGCAACTGGCGGAGCTCATGCCCTCGGCCCAGGGGCTGCTCAGCGATGAACCCGAAATGGAACACTCCCTCCACGCCCTGCAGCTTTTGATTCTGGTGAGCTGCCTCAATCGTCCCTGGCAAGACCGCAACGACTACTTCCTCGCCTGGAACCTCACCGTTTACTACAGCCGAGAGCAATTCAAAAACAAAGACTTGCGCGGCCCGGATCTGTTTTTGGTCAAAGGGGTAGAAAACCGCCCTCGCCCCTCTTGGGTGGTGTGGGAAGATCATCGAGCTGCTTTCGGAATCGGCAGCCAAGGTGGATCGGGGTGAAAAGGGGGAGCTTTGCGAAAGGGTTTTTAGGACGCTGGAGTACTTTTACTTTTCTCCCGAAACGCAGGAGTTTACGAGCTTGCAACTGAGGGGGGAACGGCATGAGGAGATTGAGCCATCGGAGCAGAGGTGGCGCTAGAGGGAAGTGTTGGGGCTGCGCCTAGGCATTCCTAGCCAGCAACTGCGGTACTTTTTCCCCAATGGGGAGCTGGTGCTCACACCAGAGGAGGCTGAAAAGATCGAGCGTCAGCGGGCTGAGCAGGAACGGCAACGGGCGGAGCGCCTGGCCCAAAAGTTGCGAGAACTAGGAGTGGACCCGATACTTTGTCAAAGAAAACTGGCCAGCCCAAAATACCTCTCGGAGAACTGGCAATGACCAACCCCAAACCGATTATTGAGGTGCCGGATCCGGTTGATCTACCCGACTGGCCCCCTACCCAAGACGAGCTCCCCTACGACGACGGCGTACCCATGGAAAGCTGGCGACACAAGTGCCAGATGGACTTGCTCATCTCCGTCACCCAAACCTGGCTGCAACAGCGCCCTGATGGCTTTGTCAGCGGCAACATGTTCCTCTACTACAGCTTGGAGCAGACCCGCAGCCGCAATTTCCGAGGGCCTGATTATTTTGTGGTGCTGGGAGTGCCCAAGGGCGAGCGCAAAAGCTGGGTGATCTGGGAGCAGGGCAAAGGGCCAGACGTGGTGATTGAGCTTCTTTCTCCCAGCACTGCCCAGGATGATAAGACAAGCAAAAAGCAGCTTTACGAGCAAATTATCCGGGTGCCGGAGTACTTTTGGTTTGACCCGTTTGAGCCGGAGGACTGGGCGGGGTTTCGGCTGAGGGGCGACCGCTATGAGCCGATTGAAGTCGATGCAGAAGGTCGCCTGCCGAGCGCAGTTCTGGGACTGTACCTGGTGAAATGGGAAGGCAGGTTTCGGGACATCGAAACCACATGGATTCGCTGGGCCACGCCTGCTGGAGAGCTGGTGCCCACCGAGGCCGAACTGGAGCGGCAAAGGGCTGAACAAGAACGGCAACGAGCCGAGCAGGCCGAACAGCGGGCGGAGCGTCTGGCCCAAAAGCTGCGAGAACTGGGGGTGGATC
>NZ_JANSIV010000112.1:3892-4194 GCF_047502705.1 Synechococcus sp. H70.1 | reverse complement strand
CCTTTAGCCACTCGATGGGTACGCGCATCGGGGGAGATTGTACCTGATGCGCGAGTGGTCGGTGTACTAATACCTACTGCGTTGCCAAAGTTTGTGAATGCGCAGGACTCGAATCCCCCCTCACCGCAACCTTCCTGGTAAGGGTACAATCGTTCGGCACGAAGTCTTTGAAGCAGGGGCTGTTTTTCCCAGCGCAAGCGTGAACGGGTAGGCGCGCCTTTGTGCCCTCAACCCCTGTGTCCCCCTCGCCCGCCTCACGGGAGAGAGGGATTATGGAGTGCGGGAGCGAAGCTTCCGCCCAC
>NZ_JANSIV010000112.1:0-3792 GCF_047502705.1 Synechococcus sp. H70.1 | reverse complement strand
GCTGAAGCTAACGCTTCAGCACTCCAAACGGGTCAGCGCGCGGCTCCCCTCTCCCGCGAGGCGGGAGAGGAGGATTATGGAGTGCGGGAGCGAAGCTTCCGCCCACGCTGAAGCTAACGCTTCAGCACTCCAAACGGGTCAGCGCGCGGCTCCCCTCTCCCACGCAGTGAGAGAGGGGCTGGGGGTGAGGGCGACACCCCTCTCCCACGCAGTGGGAGAGGGGCTGGGGGTGAGGGCTAACACCCACTCCCGAAGTTGAACAGCACGGTAAGCAAGTCCGCGTCGTCGACAACGCCGTCGCAGTTGGTGTCTTCGCGTCCCAGATTGCCCGTGTTGCCGAAGTTGAACAGCACGGCAAGCAGGTCGGCGTCATCCACGCAGCCGTTGGCGTCCACATCGCCGTTTTCCGACGCGCACCCCTGCAAGTCCAGCAGGAAGGCTTCGTCGCGCCCCGTCGCCGCGTTGCGACCCCAGCCGACGATGAAGCGTCCGTTCGCCGAGAAGGCGTTCGCGCTGCGCAGTACCGAGCCGTTTGTGAGCAGCGCGGCGTAGGTCTGGTTCAGGTCTTCCACCTGCGTGGTCGCCGTGCCGAGTTGCCAGCGCACGGCGCGTCGCTCTCCGCCGGGGGTAGTGGAAAAGCCGATGATTATGCCCCCGCGAATGTCCCACGCTTCGCCCGCACTGCCGCCCAAGTGCGCCAGCAGTTCAGGCACCCAGTTGTTGCTCGCGCGCCACATCGCAGGGTAATAACTCCCGCCCCAGAGATTGCCCGAGTTGCCAACCACGACGCTCCCGTTTTCGGAGATTTCGCGCGGCACGCAGCCGTAGTGCCCCGAAACAGGCTGGAGGAAGTAGTGCCAATCCACTGTGAAATCGGGCTTTAGTCGGAACACGACGCCACGATAGTTGCTGAGGAACGCCGTGAGGGTGCGCCCGTCGTCAGAAACGCCATACGCTTCCCCGTTGCTTGTCCCAAAGCCATAGGTGCGGTACACAGGCGGGTTCTGCGTTAAGTCCCAAACCGCCGCCAGATTGTCGCCCGACGGCGACCGTGCTTTGCCAGCGACGATTGCACCCGACGGGGTGATGTCGGCGCACCAGCCGAAGTCGGGGTGCGGGGGCAGCCACTGAAAGCCCGACTGCCGAGTCCACATAAAGGGGGTTTGGTGAGCATAGTAGCCAGGATTGACCAACCCAACCGCAATCGCGCCCGTGGCGTCGCACCCCGACATCATTGAGGAGCCGTTATACACGGTGATTATCGTATTGGCGGCGCGATCCCACACAACGGCATTGCCGTTCGCTTCGCCGACAACGGTCAAGCCATCGTTCGAGACTCCTGCAGCATAGCTGTTGCCGCCTGTTGTGCCCAGCCAGTAGAGCCGCTGGGCGCTCAGGGGCTTCAAAAGCGCCCCTGCAACTGCCAAACTCAGCCAGAAATGTACCGTTCGCATGGGTTGCCCTCCTACGCAAGGGGTTCCGATTGCCATTATAGCACGGTTTTGAGCGATGTTGGGGAGTGTTGTTCAGGTACAATCCTACAGAATGACCCCGACGATGCTTGGGATTTTCGCGCTTCTGGTAGTGTTCGGGGGCGCGTTGGCGTATGCGGGCGACTGGCTGGGCAGGCGGCTGGGCAAGCAGCGGCTGAGTCTGTTCGGTATCCGCCCGCGCCATACCGCCACGCTGATTACCACCCTCACAGGCTGCCTCACGGTCGCCCTCACCGTCGTCGGGATGACGCTGGTCAACGAGTCGTTCCGCGCATGGATCACGCGCGGCGACCGTATCCTGATAGAGCTGCGCGAGAACGAGGCGCGCCTGAAGGAACTGCAGACGCGCAACGCCGACCTGCAGGCGACGAACGCGAAACTGCAACGCGCAGGCGAGCGACTCGGCGAGGAACTCAAGGCGTTGGAGCGCGAGTATCAGGCGCGGCTGCAGCAGGTACGCCAACTGGAGGCGCAACTGACGCAGGCGCGCGAGCAACTGCGCCAGAACCAGCAACTTTTGCGCCAGGCGGAAGCGCGGTTGGCGCAGGCGCGTCGGGCGCGAGAAGCCCTACAGCAGCAAATCCAAGCCGTGCGCGTGCAAATCGCCGCGCTGGAGCGACAGCAAGCGCAGCTGCGCGCCCAAAACGACGAGTTCGCCGAGCAGGGCGCTGCACTCGCCTCCGAGAACGCCAAACTCGACTCCGAGAACCGACGCCTGCAGTCCCAGAACCAGCAACTTGAGGCGCAGAACCGCCAACTCGCGCAAGCGAACGCGCAGCTGGAGACGCAGAACACCTACCTGCTGGAGCGCGCCGCGACCCTGCGCCGCCAACTGGAGGAGCTGGAGCGCGCCACGCGCGAACTGGCGCAACTCGCGAACATTCGGCTGACCCCCATCGCCGTGCAACTGGGCGAGGAGCTGGCGCGGATGGTGTTCCCTGCAGGCTGGAGTGAGGTGCGCGTGCGGCAGGGGCTGCAAGACCTGCTGACCCTTGCGGATCGCACAGCGCGTGCGCGGGGCGCTGTGCCTGCCACAGGACAGACTCGCGCGGCGTTCATCCCCGACAAGCGCGTGCGCCTCGTCAGCGGCGAGCAAGCCGAAATCACCGAAAGCGAGAGCCTCGAAGCCATCCAGCAGAACATCCGCGCGTCGGGCGACTCGGTCGCAGTCGTTGCGGTGGCGATTATGAACGCCGCGCAGGGCGAGCCTGTGCCCATCGAGCTGCGCCTGTACCGCAACCGCAAGGTGTTCGACGAGGGCGCGGAGGTCGCCCGCATCACGCTGGACTGCCGCCCGCAGAGCCGCCCGCTGGAGCAGGTGCTGCGCTTTTTGCAGACAGAGGTGCGCGAGCGGGCGATTGAGGCGGGCATCCTGCCCCGACAGGAGCAGGCGGGCGCGCCCCCAACCGTTGGCGAGACCTCGCCCGAAACGCTGATTGAACTCATGGAGCGGGTGCGCCAGTGCCGTGCCGAGCGCGTGGTGCTGATTGCCCGCGCCGCAAAGACCACCTACGCCGCCGACACCCTCACCCTGCGCTTCGAAGCCGTGCCTGCAGGAAAAGGCTGACCCGCGCCGAACCTACCGCGTTATGCAGCGACTCATCGGCGCACACACCTCTACCGCAGGCGGTCTGCAGAACGCCGTGTACGAAGGCAAACGACTGGGCTGCACCGCCGTGCAGATCTTCACCGCCAGCCCGCGCCAGTGGAAACCGACCGATGTCTCCGACGAGCAGGTGCAGAAACTGCTGGCAGCGGAGCAGGAGACAGGCATCCACTGTGTGGTGTCGCACGCGGCGTACCTGATTAACCTCGCCTCGCCCGACCCCGACACGCGCCGCAAGTCCTACGAAGCGTACCTGGCGGAACTGCGCCGCTGCGCGAAACTCGGCATCCGCTACGCCGTCGTCCACATGGGGTCGCATCCCGACTTCGAGACGGGCATGCAGCTGCTGATCGAAAGCCTGCGCAACCTGCTTGCCGAGATGCCCGATGGCGTATGCATCGCGATGGAGACGATGGCGGGTCAGGGCAGCGCGCTGTGCTATCGGTTCGAGCATTTCGCGCGTCTCTTGGACGCGCTGCCCGACGAGCGGCTGGTTATCTGCGCCGACACCTGCCACCTGTTCGCGGCGGGGTACGACCTGCGCACAGAGGAGACCTACCGCGCGGTATGGGAGGAATTTGACCGCTTGATTGGGCTGTCGCGCCTGCAGGTGTGGCACTTGAACGACTCCAAAAAGCCGCTGGGGTCGCGCGTGGATCGCCACGAGCATATCGGCGAGGGCGAGTTAGGCGA
>NZ_JANSIV010000111.1:3466-27155 GCF_047502705.1 Synechococcus sp. H70.1 | reverse complement strand
GGTGCTATCCATCCCCACCGTATAGACGGTGGGGAATTCCGCACCTTACGTTAAGGGCCCTGGATCCTTCCCCAAGAGCTCAGGTTTCCTGTTGTACACTGGGTTCAAGTTGGAAAATGAGGGATCCCCCATGCACTTTCAACCCGACGGCGCTCTGGATGACAGCTTGCCAGGAATAGCTGCGGAGGCGGCGGTTTGGAATGCGCTGCGGCAAGCCCTGGCCTCTGATCCCGGCTACCTCCTCCATCAGTTCAGCATTTATGACCCTCAGGGCCGCCCCAAGGCCAAGCCCGACATTCTCTTGATTCATTTTGAACTGGGCTTTTGGATTTTCGAGTGTAAGGGCTGCAACCTTTACAATATCGAGGCCATCGACGGCAGCGAGTGGCGCATGCGCGAGTGGCACAGGGAAACCGAAACCCCTCTGGCGCAGGCCGATAATCAAATGTTTCAGATTAAGAATTGGCTGCAGCAAAATCTGGAAACTCGGCCTCTCCAAGCGCGCGTTGCCTGGCAATATCGGCTGGCTTTGCCTCGCATTCGGCGCCAAGAATGGCAGGAGCGCTTCGGGGATCCCCCTTTTACCGGCGCGCTACTTTTTGCTGACGATTTGGAAAACCCAGAGCAGTTGCGGCAAACTCTGTATGCGGCCAAGCAGGTCAATGGCGCTCCTCTCAACGCCACAGAATGGGAAGTGATCCTCAGAACGTTGGGGATAAAGCTGGGGGATCCCGGCGAAGACCCCGTATATGACTACGATCCGCAGGCGGTGATCCGGCGCGTCCAAGAAGGGATCTTCAAACTCGATGAAGACCAACGCAAAATTGCCACCCAATATCCTGAGGGGCCGCAGCGGTTGCGGGGCCTGGCGGGGACGGGCAAAACCGTAGCCTTGACTCGCAGGGCAGCCAAGATCCACGCTGACCACCCGGATTGGGACATCGCCGTAGTTTTCTACACCCGCTCTCTCTATGAGCAAATTCGCAGGCAAATCTCAGAAGTCTGTCAGAGCAAGTTTGACATCGAGCCAAATTGGGAAAGGATTCAGGTGATGCATGCCTGGGGATCCAAAGATCAGCTTGGGTTTTATCGCTTGCTCGCCAAAGAATGTGGCTTGCTGCCCAAAAGCTTGGAGCGGGCAAGGGCAGAGTTAAGGGATAAAAATGACCATACAACGGAGCCTTTCGACTATGTCTGCCAAGAGTTAGAAAAAGAAGCCAAGGAGATCCCTCAACTTTTTGACGCCATCTTGATCGATGAAGGTCAAGATTTGCCGCCCGCCTTTTACCGTTTAGCCTATCGAACTTTACGGGATCCCAAGCGGCTCTACTGGGCCTACGACGAAGCCCAGGGCATTGGCTCGCTGACAGTGCCGGGGGCAGCCGAGCTATTCGGGCGGGACGAGACGGGCAAACCCAAAGTGCAGTTGGGAGGGCGAGCCATCGTACTGCGCCATTGCTACCGCACTCCAAACATCATCCTCATGGCTGCCCATGCCATCAACATGGGTCTTCTGCGTGGAGGCCAGCCTTTGCAGGGGGTTACTCAAAAAGACCAGTGGGAAAACTTGGGTTACGAAGTGGTAGAAGGTGATTTTCGTAAGCCCGGATCCCCAATTACCCTCACCCGCAAGGCTTGCCATCCCGTCGATCAAGAAAACTTTGATCCCAAGGTGGATCCCCAGTCGTTGCTGGTCTGGCGTACCTTTCCTTCTGAGGAAGAGGAGCAGAAGTGGATTGCCCGACAGATCGAGCGCGACCTGAAGCAGTGGAGTTTCCGGCCGGAAGATCTTCTAGTGACAAGTGTAGCCAGCTTCAGCGCGAACAAACCCTACTGGGAAAGCCTAAAGGCCAGGCTCAAACAAAGAGGAATTAGCGCCCTCATTGCTGGCGAAGATGCCGATCGGGATATTTTCCGCTTGCCGGGGCATGTCACTCTAGCGGGGATCTTCCGGGCCAAGGGCAACGAAGCTTGGAAAGTCTACGTCTGCCAGTTTCAAAACGCCACCGAGCCGGGGCTAAGTGTAGAGGAGCAACTGCGCCGGCGCAATCAAGCTTTTGTGGCTCTGACGCGCACCAAGATCTGGTGTGTGGTTACAGGGATCTCCCCCAAAGATCAATTGGCTCCCGCCTTCCAAGAGCTGCGGCAGGCCAAGGAGCAGTACCCCTACCTACGCTTCCCGGCTTTTAACAAGGGATCCCTGCGGCGGCTTCTGGATCTGGAGGCAGAGGGTGCCTGAGAAACTCACAAGCTATCGCTTAAGGTCGGCTCTGTCACTATCCCCTAGGTTGCAAAGGTAGCCAAGGTGGAGGTGGCGAGAGGCGAAGGCTTTGACAGCCATGGGCAATTGCTTAGCAAAGTTGCAGGAGCTTGTCGGTTGACGAGCTGGATGTAAGATAGGGGATCTCAGTTTGAGCGGAGCCCATCGAGTCTAGTCATTCATAGCGTGATAGGTAGCCACTGCTGATGGCGATACACGGTTTAAGTAGCGGAAGATCCAGTACTTAAAGAGCGTGTCTAGAAAGACTGGAAAGGTAGCGATAAAGCCGTAGATGAAATTGCGGTTTTCAGGCAAGCCCAGGTGCTCGGCCAAACTACTTAACAAGACTTCCCAACCATGGGGAGAGTGGTAGCCAACAAATACATCGGTGAAGAGAATAATGATAAAAGCCTTGGCACTATCGCTCAGGCCATAGATGAGACGATCTAGGAAGGACTTAAGAACCTCAATTTCCTCACGGCCAACAAAGACTAGCCAACCAAATACCGCCAGAGATAGCAGATCAGCCAAGATATTCTTTAGGCCTTCTGAATTCTTACGGCTGTATTTTTGTAATAGCTCCTCTGCTTTCATGGAAAGTCGATCCTTTAGCTCTAAGTCCATATCTTCTGGGGATTGGTGGTGTAAAGCCCGCTCAAACTCTATTTTTTCCCTGAAAAAATCAAACTCTGAAACAGCTCTTTCTTGAAATTCGTAGCTCAAGGCCAAGAGAGTAGGCTGCTGAGGCTGCAGCCGATCCACCAATGGCCCAAACAGAAATTGCTTCGAGAGAATCTGGACAAGCAGTGGCAAGATGGCCAGTAGTAACAAGAACCGAACTGCCACCAGTGTTTGCGTGCGTTGGCTGCGGTACTCCTGGACCAGCTCTTCTTCTGCCTGCGAACTTAACTCTCGGAGGATTTGCTTAGCTGTGGACAAAATGGAGCGAGGCAGGAGGGCCGTTTTAGAAGCAACTGGGACCCCGTCATCGGTCAGATTGGTCTGAGCGGGGTTAGTCTTGATGCTTTGAGTTGAAGAGATTGACTCAGCTTGCTCTTGAGGTTTAGGTTGGGTGACGCTGGGCTTGGGTGGAGTGGCAGGGCGCTTGTAGCGAGAGATTACCTGATCGATAAACTCTAGTTTCTCCAAAATTGAAGGATCTTGACTTTGCCGTCTATTTTCAGACTCTTTGCCCCTGTATTTTACTTCTGCAGGAAAGTGAGGGCTCCTGCCATCTGATTCGGGATCAGGCAGGCGGGAAAAGATACTACTGGCTCTAAATTCTGCTAGACTAAGGTTAATCTGACGCAGGTTCTGGCGCAGTTGGATTTGGAAGTAGTGGCTAGTAACTTGGCCGTGGCTGCCGTTGCTACCGATGGATCCCCCCTGAAAGTAGCGGTCTTCAATGGCTTTGATGCGGAGGGCAGCCTGATAAGCCCGATCAAGAGAGCGAAGGGGAGTATTCGAGATCCACTGGCCGAGGCTGCTCAATACGGATTCCCTCATTGGTGGTTTTTCTCAGGCTTAATCTAAGTCTATTAAATTGTATAGGCAGGGATCTTTGGATTGGAAACGCATCCAAAGGAGCAGCGTTCAGGATCCCTTGAAGTGCTTGAGGGCAAAGGCACAGATCTGCAGCAGCCGCAAGCCATCCCGCAGATGGTGGATATTGGAGCGGCCATAGGTTCTGGGGAAATAGCGCACCGGGATGTCCAGGATCTTAAGGGTGCGCTTGGCAGCCCCTAGCAACAGGTCAAAATCGCCGAAGGGATCGAAATTCCCCCACTCTTGCCGCAGCTTGGCAATCTGACAGTAGTCCTCCCGCCAGAGGGCCTTGGTGCCGCAGAGGGTATCTTTGATGCGGATGCCAAGGATGTAGGAAAGAAGAGCGGCAAAAAAGCGGTTGGCCCACTGGTTTAGGCGGGGCATTGCCTCCGGCTTTAGAGGGTAAATCAGCCGGCAGCCATTGGCAAAATCACAGCGCCCGGAGGCCACCGCCCGGAAAAACTTGGGGAGGTCTTCCGCTTGGACAGTTAAGTCGGCATCGAGAATGATTACCACATCGCCGCTGGCTGCAGCAAACGCCTGGCGCACAGCATCTCCTTTGCCCTTCCCCTCCTGTTGCAGGGCGCGGAGGGTGCAGCTCCCCTGGTATTCGGCCTGAGTGCGCTGGATCTCGGCCCAAGTATCGTCGCTAGAGTGCCCCTCCACAAAAATAATCTCAGTGTGGGATCCCATCAGGGGCACCTGCTCCACGCAGCGGCGAATGTTGCCGGCTTCGTTGCGAGCTGGAATGATCACTGTGCAAGAGGGCTGTTCCGCAGGAGGCGGATCCCAGTTGGGATCCGGCTGGAGACGGGCAATGGTGTATTCCGTTAGGCAGAGGGCGTTGATCCCTGGCAAGGGGGCAATCAGGCGGTTAACCAGCGTTGAAAGCAGCGGGATCCGCCGCGGCAACAACAACCGCTTGCCCTGCTGGATAATCTCGTACCCCGCTAGGTGGAGCAAATTGGCTACATCTGCTGCCGAGAGCCAGTTGGCTGCCGGCAGGGGCCTGCGCTGCTTCAGAAGGGTTGCTAGGTTCAAAAGTGGCTCCCAAAGGGGATTGTGGTGGGAAAGAATGAGGCGAGTGCGCGGAGTGCAGAAACAGCGCAACTGCTCAAGAACCTGTTGAATATCCCTCAGGTAACTGAGAGTATTGACAAGCAAAATAGCGTCAAAAGGCTGGGCCAGGACGGGATCCCGCCTGTCCAACTTATGGAGGTCCTGCACGCGAAAGTGGAGGTGGGGAAATTGCTGCTGGGCCTGGGCAATGACCTCTACGTCTTGGTCGATCCCTACCCCGAAACTAGGCTGCAAAGCGTTGAGCAGCGCCCCCGTACCACAGCCAATCTCCAGAATACGGAGACCCGGAGGCAAGAAGAAGCGGTGCAGCCGCTCCAGATCCTCGTAGTAGTAGCGGTTCTTCTGTTGCCAGTAGTAGAGAGAGTAACTAGAGGCTGGCAATAGACTCCTTACCACCTCCGCTGCAGCAGTTTGCTGGCCGTCGAGTACGGGGATCAGCAGGGGGATAATCTTTGGCCAAGGCTTTAGCGGCGACGCACCCTATCTCTGTAGCTAACAATCACGATGGCGCCAAAGAGAAGACCCAGCACTACAGCACCGTATACCAAGCTCCAGAGGAAGCTAGCTAGTGAGGGAGTCATAGGAGAGTTTCCTCCGCGGGCAAACAGGCATTTCCAACTGCTTTTCGATTATACCCAGCTTTCTCCTAGCCATTACGGGCTAGGCTCGGTATTCTAGAGGGACCTCCTCTAGGGTTTGGCTGGTGCCGGCCAAGGGGTTGTCCGGAGTTAAAAAGAGCATACAGTGACATTCTTTCCGCTCCCGCATGGGTACGCAGGGACAGTTCCAATAGCCAGCCTTCACCTCTGCTTCTTTATCTTCGTAGAACCGGCAAGGACAGAGGGGAGCGCCTAGTTGCTCTTTGTGTAGAGCTAGGCCCTCAATTACTGCGGTTGTAATTGTTGGGTCAGAGCAGAAAAAGGTGCCGGTACGTCTAGCGTAGGTTTCTGCGAAATGCCGCATTAGATCGAAGGTTTTCTTCGAAGCCTTGTTGTAGCCACGACTTTGACTTTCCATAACAATTCCCAAGAGTGTAACCAGTTAGCTGCTGTCAGCCATTGGGTCTATCCTGCTCTTCGTTGTACAGCAGCCTTCTGGTCAATACAAACAAAAACGGCCCTACCGTTACACAAGGCAACATTTTGAGACAACTTCAACACATTCTCCAGAATAGAGAAGGCCGACTCTTCAGGGCACCACCAGCACAGGGCAGGGGGAGAGGTCGATGACGCGGTGGCTGACGGATTCGTTTTTCCGGCCTTCGGCTAGGGGATTGCCGCGGGATCCCATCACAATCAGGTTAATCTCTAGCTCGTCTGCCACGTCGCAGATGACAAAAGGAACCTTTCCCTCGCGATACTCGCTCTTGACATTTTGGATGCCAATCTGCTGGAGACCAGTCTCAGCCTGCTTGAGCAAGTTGTGGATACTTTGGCGGGCTTGCTCGACTTGCTCAGGGGTTAGTTCTGTAGTGTCTAGGACGGAGAGCAGATATACCTGGCTCTTGTAGCGCTGCGCTATGTCGGCCACCAGTGGCAGGGCGTGGCTGGTCTCCCGCGAGTTGTCGATGGGAAAGAGTACTTTTTCAAACATAACTACAGACCCCCCTTCCCCCTAGCTTCTCTCTGGGGCCGGAACACCTTACCTAATTCTACTTCCACTGGGGAGCTGGGTGGCCTCTTTCTTAGAGAGCCAGGCGGGATCCCTGACGCTCCACCAGCCTGGGCCGAGTCAGCCGTTAAAGTTTTCCGGAAGCCAAAGGGATCCGGGGGCGAAAATCCACTACTCTATTGGCGATCTGACCTTGGCCAGAGCTGTCTAATTGAGGTGCAACTGTGGAAACGGCCATCGAGTGGATTACCGCCCATGAGATCCTCGACTCACGGGGGCAACCGACCTTAGAGGCGTTGGTGGGCTTAGCCAATGGGGCCACCGGCCTGGCCCAGGTGCCCAGTGGCGCTTCGACCGGCACTTTTGAGGCCCACGAGCTGCGGGACGGGGATCCCAAGCGCTACGGCGGCAGGGGTGTGCTGAGGGCGGTGGAAAACATTCTTGGCCCCATCCAGTCGGAGCTACAGGGAGAAGATGCCCTCAACCAGGCCCGCATCGACCAGTTGATGATTGATCTGGATGGCACCCCCAACAAGTCGCAACTGGGAGCCAACGCCATCTTGGCGGTCTCTTTGGCCACGGCTAAGGCGGCTGCTAGTGCAGTGGGTCTGCCCTTGTACAGGTACCTGGGTGGACCCTTTGCCAACCTGCTGCCGGTACCCCTGATGAATGTGCTCAATGGCGGTGCCCACGCCGATAACAACCTCGATATCCAAGAGTTCATGCTGGTGCCTATCGGGGCACCCAGCTTTCGCGAGGCGCTGCGCTATGGGGCGGAGGTGTTTGCAGCGCTCAAACAACTGCTGCGGCAGAAGGGGCTGTCCACGGGGGTGGGGGACGAAGGCGGGTTTGCCCCCGATCTCCCCTCCAACGTAGCGGCTTTGGATCTGTTGATGACGGCTATTGAACGGGCGGGCTACAAGCCGGGGGAAGACATTGCCTTGGCCTTGGACGTGGCCGCCAACGAGCTGCTGCAGGATGGACAGTACCACTTTGAGGGCAAAGCCCGCAGCGCTGAGCAGATGGTGGACTACTACGAACAACTACTGGCCAACTACCCCATCGTCTCTCTAGAGGATGGGCTGGCGGAGGAAGATTGGGCCGGCTGGCAGGCCATGACCGCTCGGCTGGGATCGCGGGTGCAACTGGTGGGGGACGACCTGTTTGTAACCAACCCAGCCCGGCTGCAGAAAGGCATCGACAGCGGCGCCGCCAACGCCATTTTGATCAAGCTCAACCAGATTGGCACGCTGACGGAGACCGTCTCAACCGTGCAACTGGCCGTTCAGGCCGGCTTTCGCACCATCATCAGCCACCGCTCCGGCGAAACAGAAGACACCACCATCGCCGACCTGGCGGTGGCTACCCGCGCCGGCCAGATCAAGACCGGATCCCTCTGCCGCAGCGAGCGCATTGCCAAGTACAACCAACTGCTCCGCATCGAAGACGAGCTGGGGGAAGCAGCCGTTTATGCCGGTCGGGTGGGCTTGGGGCCTAGGGCTGTGCCGGCGCAGCATCGCTAGTCTGTCTGGATTCCCAGCACCTGCACCAAAAAGGCCCAGCGGTCGGCGGTCTCTTCAATGAGCTTGCTGGTGGGCTTGCCAGCCCCATGGCCGGCTTTGGTGTCGATGCGAATGAGGATGGGCTGGGATCCCCCCTGGGCCGCCTGCAGGGCAGCAGCAAACTTAAAGCTGTGGGCCGGCACCACCCGGTCGTCGTGATCCGCGGTGGTGATCAGGGTGGCGGGATAGGCGGTGCCGGGTTTGAGGTTGTGCAGGGGGGAATAGGCGTAGAGGGCCTTGAATTCCTCGGGGTTGTCCGGGGATCCGTACTCCGAGACCCAGGCCCAGCCAATGGTGAACTTATGAAAGCGCAGCATGTCGAACACCCCCACAGCGGGCAGGGCTGCGGCAAAGAGATCCGGCCTCTGGGTCAGGCAGGCCCCCACCAAGAGGCCGCCGTTGCTGCCGCCGGCGATGGCCAACTTGGAGGGATTGGTGTAGCCATGGGCGATTAGCCACTCAGCCGCGGCAATGAAGTCGTCAAAGACCTTTTGCTTGTTGAGCTTGGTGCCCGCCTGGTGCCAGGCTTCCCCATATTCGCCGCCGCCGCGCAAATTGGGCTGGGCGTAAACCCCTCCCATCTCCAACCAGGCCACCAGGCCCACCGAGAAGCTGGGGGTTAGAGAGATGCCGAAGCCGCCGTAGCCGTACAGCAGGGTGGGGTGATCCCCTGTCCGCGCTAGGCCGCGGCGGTGGACAAGGAACATGGGAATGCGGGTGCCGTCTTTGCTGGCGTAGAACACCTGCTGCACCTCATAGGCGTGGGGATCGAAATCCACCTGGGGCTGGCGAAAGAGGGTGCTCCTGCCAGTGGTGAAGTCGTAGCGGTAGATGGTGGGCGGGGTGGTGAAGCTGGTGAAGGTGTAGAAGGTCTCAGTGTCGTAGCGCTTGCCAGCAAAGCCGCTGGCGGATCCCAGCCCTGGCAGGGGGATTTCCCCCAGGTAGGTGCCGTCTAGGGCAAAGGTCTTGATCTGGGTGTGGGCGTCTTTGAGGTAGAAGGCAACAAATTGATTGTGGATGAGGCTAACCCCTTGCAGGGTCTCCTCAGCCTCAGGGATCACCTCTTGCAGGTGCCCTGGGTTGTCGAGATCAAGGGCCACCAGTCGCCGCCGCGGAGCCTGGAAGTCCGTCAGCAGCCAAAAGCGGGAGCCGTCGTTGCCAACAAAGCTGTACTCGGCCTGGAACTCGCAAATGAGCTCCACCACCGGCGAGTTGGGATCCCGTAGGTCTTTGTAGAAGAGGAGGTTTTTGGGATCCGTGCCCCGCCAGACGGAGATGATGAGGTAGTTGCCATCTTCGGTAACCCCGCCAGCAAAGCCCCACTCTTTTTGGTCGGGGCGGTGATAGATCAAGACATCTTCCGACTGGGGGGTGCCGAGGCGGTGGTAGTAGAGCTTTTGGAAGTAGTTGGTACTTTCGTACTCGCTGCCGGGGGGTGGCTCGTCGTAGCGGCTGTAGAAAAATCCCTGCCCATCCCGTGTCCAGCTGGCCCCAGAGAACTTAATCCAGCACAGGTGATCCGGCAGGTCTTCTCCAGTTTCGATGTCCCGCACCTTCCACTCCTGCCAGTCGGAGCCGGAGCGGGAGAGGCCATAGGCTAGGTAGCGCCCGTCGCGGCTGATGGCAATGCCTGAGAGGGCTACAGTGCCGTCTTCCGAAAACGTGTTGGGATCCAGCAAAACCCGGGCTTCGCCCTCCAGGCTCTCTTGCGTATAGAGAACGCTCTGGTTTTGCAGGCCGTCGTTTTTGAAGTAGAAGTAGCGGCCGCCCTCTTTGAAGGGCTGGCTGTATTTTTCGTAGTCCCAAAGTTGCCTCAGGCGCTGCAGGAGCCGCTGTCGCGCCGGGATGCGTTGCAAGTAGTCAAAAGTTAGCCGGTTTTGCGCCTCGATCCAGGCCCGCGTCTGCTCAGAATCCAGATCTTCCAGCCAGCGATAGGGATCCGGCACCGGCTGCCCATGGTAGACATCGACAACGGTGGGATCCGGATGGCTAGGCGGGTAGTGAAGCATAGGGACGGAGCAACAAAGGGTTAATTCCACTATGGCAGAGAAGCCCAAGACCTTGACCTGGCAGGCCTAGGGGGCAAGCCCCGCTATAGTAGAAGCCAAGTTATAGAATGGGTTCCGTGCTTTCCCCTCCAGTTAGACGGATTGGCGCCTATCCCTGTGGCCAGGGCCACTACCGCTTCTCGGTGTGGGCGCCCTTGGTCGAACACGTGGAGCTCAAAATCATCAGCCCTGTCCAACAGGTCATCCCTCTGGCCCAAGATGAGCAGGGCTACTGGCAGGGTGAAGTGGAGGGGATCCCGCCGGGGCCAGTGGACTACCTCTACCGCCTACACACCTCAGGGGGGGTGGTGGAGCGGCCGGATCCGGCTTCCCGCTGCCAGCCCTACGGCGTCCATGGCCCTTCGCGGGTGGTGGATCCCCACTTCGACTGGCAGGATCAAGCCTGGAAGGGGATCCCGCTCTCCCAGTGGATCCTCTACGAGCTGCATGTAGGCACCTTTACCCCGGAGGGCACCTTTGCCGCCCTGATCCCCCGCCTGCCGCAACTGGTGGAGCTGGGGGTCAACGTGCTGGAGCTCATGCCGGTGGCCCAGTTTCCGGGGGAGCGCAACTGGGGCTATGACGGCGTCTACCCCTATGCCGTGCAGGTTAGCTATGGAGGAGCAGCGGGCCTGAAGGCGCTGGTCAATGCCTGCCACCAGCAGGGCTTGGCTGTCATTTTGGATGTGGTCTACAACCACCTGGGGCCGGAGGGGAACTACCTGCGGGACTTTGGCCCCTACTTTACCGACAAGTACCGCACCCCTTGGGGGGAGGCCCTCAACTTCGACGACCGCTATTCCGACGGCGTGCGGGAGTTTTTCCTGCAAAATGCCGAATACTGGCTAGAGGAGTTTCACCTAGACGGCCTGCGGCTGGACGCCGTGCATGCCATCTACGACTTCAGCGCCCACCCCTTTTTGCAGGAATTGGCAGAGCGGGTGGAGGCCCTGGAGGCGCGCACGGGCTGGCCCAGGGTTCTGGTAGCCGAAAGCGACCTCAACGACGTCCGCCTCATTACCCCCCGCGAGCAAGGGGGCTACGGCCTAGATGCCCAGTGGTGCGACGATTTCCATCACTCAGTTCACACCCTGCTTACTGGAGAAAAGACAGGCTACTACCAGGACTTTGGCCAATTGGAGCACCTGGCCAAGTCCTACCGCGAGAGCTACGTCTATTCCGGCCAGTACTCCCGCTACCGGGCCCGCCGCCACGGCAATTCCGCTCTCGCTAGGCCAGGCTCCCAGTTTGTAATCTGCATCCAAAACCACGACCAGGTGGGCAATCGCCGGCTGGGGGAACGCCTCAGCCAGCTCACCTCCTTCGCTGGCCTGAAGTTGGCCGCCGCTGCTCTGCTGCTGGCTCCCATGCTGCCACTGCTGTTTATGGGGGAAGAGTATGGGGAGGTGGCCCCGTTTCTCTACTTCATTAGCCACGGGGATCCCGACCTGGTGGAAGCGGTGCGCCAGGGACGCCGCCGCGAGTTCAGCGCCTTTGCCTGGCAGGGGGAGGTACCGGACCCGCAAGCGGAAGAGACCTTCCTGCGCTCGAAGCTCAACTGGGAACTGGCCACTGCTGGCCACCACCAGGTCTTGCGGCGGTGGTACCAAACCCTCATTCGCCTGCGCAAGACCCTGCCGCCGCTGCAAAACCTGGAGCGGAGTTCGGTGGGGGTGGAGCTGTTTGCTCCAAGCGGCCTGGCCCTGCACCGCCACCAGAGATCCCAAGCCGTTCTGGCCCTGTTTAACTTCAGCTCCGACCAAGCAGCCACCTACGCTCCATGGCCCAGCGGCCGGTGGGAGAAGCTTCTAGATAGCGGCGACGCCAAGTGGCTGGGCCAGGGATCCTCCCTGCCGGCAAAAAACCAAGGGGATCCCGTTGAGGTGCCGCCCTATGGGGTGGTGGTCTACAGCCAGTAATCCCGACCGCAGCCGTAGCGCCAGGCCTCGCGCCGCCGGTTCCAGAAGTAGTCTTGCGGGGCCCCCTCCAGGCGGTCGGCTAGCCTTTGCAGGAGCTCGTAGAGGCCAAGGGTGGCAAAGTGGCCCGCCCAGGCCACCAGCTCCGGCAGCCCTAGCCGGGGCAAAAGCGCGGCCACCAGGGCTGGATCTTGCCTCATCACCCCCCACAGTGCCTGGGCCAAGCCGCCAAACTGCACCACATCCTGCAAAAAGGGCCGCACCACCTGGGGGCCGGCGGCAACCATGGCTGCAAACACTCTGCTCAACAGGCGGTTAATGCTGTTGGGATCCCAGTTTTTCTCTCCCAAGGGAGGGATCATCGCCTTTTGAAAAAGCCAGGTTACCGCCACATTGGGCTGGTAGGGCTGCAGCAGGGCCAGGGCCGCCTGCTCCAACTGCCGCTGCACCAGCGCCTCGTGGATCCCCTGCTGCAGGCGATCCAGATGGCGCAACATTGCCCCAAAGCCGCCAAAGCTCAAAGGCGACTGGCTGCCGCTGCTGTCTCCTACCGCCAAAAGGCGATCCCAGGGCAGTTGTAGTGGGCTGCGGCGGTAGGCGGGGAAGACGCCACACAGCTTGCGCACCCAGCGGATCTGGGCCAGCTCGGCCCCCTGGTAGGCAGGGAGCAGCCGGCAGTAGTCCTGCCAGAGCTTCTCCAAACTGGGTCGGCGGGGATCCCGGTCGCAGTAGGTAAAGAGATAGGTGGTGCGGCCATCGCGGGCGGGGAAAGCCTCCCAAAAGGGCTGGTAGCCCTCCTGGGCGGGGGTAAAGCTGTAGAACAGATCCCCAGTGGGTTGCTCCGGCAGCCCCTGGGCGCAGGATCCCACCACCAGACAGACACTGTCCGGCGGCTGCCCTTGGCGGGCCTGGGCCGCAATGGGGGAGCGGTGCCCCATGGCATCCAGCAGCAGTTGGGCGCTGAGCTGGCCGGTGGTGGTCTGGATGCGGATCCCATCGGGGTGGACCGTGGCGCCTAGAAACCCGGTCTGCTCCCACACTTGGCCCCCCCAGGCCAGGAAATGCTGCTTGAGGAACTCCAGCAAGCTGACCGGATCCACGCCTACGTTCAGTACCCCTTCCACCCACCAGGTAGGGCCCTCCCCAAAGCCGATGCGGCCGCGGGGGTAGTGGGTCACCTGCACTGCCTCCCACTCGGCCGGCGTCAGCAGCTCCAGCTCCAGCAGCACCTGCAGCTCCTGCCGGGAGGTGTTCCACTCCTGCTCTCGCCCCCGCAGGCTCCCCCGCTCGATGAGGATCACCCGCCAGCCCCGCTTGGCCAAAGCTGCCCCCAGGAGAATCCCCAGGGTGCCGCCGGCAATCACCACATCGGCATCCCGGCTGCCCAGGCGCTCAGAACAGCGGTGCACCACCGCCGGAGGCAACACCGTTGGCCCCTGCCGCAGGGATCCCCACCAGGCCTCCAAGGCAGGCAGAGCTTCAGGGGGGGAGATGAGTTCAGCCATGGTGATTTCCTCCAGGCTAGACCAGCCCGCGGCTGTGGAGGCGACGGTGGATTAAAACCAACGTATCCGCCTCGCCCACGTTGCCCGGAAACAGCACCACCGGCAGGTTGGGAAAGCGGGGGTGATCCGCCGGCGTGAGCACCATGGAGATCCCTGGGTAGATCTGCCCCAGCAGCCGCACGGCCGGCAGATTGAGGCCGAGGCTGAGGGTGTCGTTGGAGGTGATGCCGCCCTTGCTGACGAGATAGCCAATCCCCTCCGGCAGCCCCTGCACAATGGCCACCAACAAACGAGAAACCCTCTCTCCAAAGGCCAGGCGAGCCTCTGGGGGGGCACCGTCGAACCTCACTTCTTCTCGGCTGGTGTAGACCACCGGCGTCAGGCCCTGCTCGTAGGCGCGCTGGACTTGGCTCAAGAGGGCCGGCAGCAGCTCCGCTTCGCGCCCCGGTTCCAACAGGCGCTTTACCTCCACCTCGATGCCCTGGATCCCTGGCTCCTGCAACAGGCGGGCCAACTGCTGGCTGGACTTTTGCACATGGGATCCCACGATCACCACCCCTGGCCGGTCGGAGCGGACAAACTGCCCCATCTGCTCTGGCGGAACCGGCTGCGGCGGCAACTGGGCTAGAGCCGTCAAGAGGCTAGCGGCACTGCGGAACAAAAAGCGCTTCCCCTGCTCCAGAGCCGCCCAAACGTCTTGGGCAAAACGGTCCAGATCCGCTTGAGTTTCTCCATCCACCACACAGCAGACATTCCCCTCTAGACCCAAAAGCTGCTCCAGACAGCCGGCGCGGATCTGCTCCAGCGTCAATCGCACCACCTGCTCAGCCCGGATCCGCCCCTGGGTTTTCTCCTGCACATAGTCGGGCAAATAGCTGTGGTGGTAGCCGAACACCGCATCGCGGGCAAACTCCGTTTCATGCACCGGCACCCAGCGGCCCTCCACCCGCAGGTAGTGGACGCTGTTGCGGGTGATGCGCCCTCCCTCAAAAAAAGCCGGCACCAGAAAATGGGCATCGAAAGGCCCCAGCTCCGCCGCCATGACATCGGTTTCCAAGGGGTAGTGCCCGCGCAGCGTCGAGTCGGAGCGGCTGACGAAGAGAGCCCCCTCCCACCCCAGCTCCCCCATGGCCTGCTTGAGGGCCCGGCAGACCGACCGCGTCACCTCGGCAGCCTTGGCCGGCGGCAGGGAGCGCGTGTTGGTGAGGATGAAGCGAATTGGCGAGCTATCCTGCAGCCCTAGCTTGAGCGTTTCCGCATCCCAGCGGGTCAGCAGCAGGCAACTGTGCATAGTCTGGGATCCGGTGGGATCATCATCCAGCACGACAATGGGGGGACGGGTCATCGGAGTCTCTCAGTCGAGAACAACAGCACAGCCCTCTGCCTCCAGACGGAGACAGCCTTGCAACCCCCCCACCCGCCTGCAACTTCTCTCCCAAGTTGGCTGCTCCCGCGATCCCTGCTCTGTTTTTTCTCTAACTTTTTCAATTTTTTTCCAGTCTAAAAGAATTTGCCATGATCGAGATCTAGGGGTGAAATCCACGGGCTTTGGGCGCTGCCAACGGCAGCAGCCCTCCTCTCCCATCTCCATCCATGGGGCAAGCTGAGCTGCAACTTCAGATCAAGCGGATCCAGCAGGACGTGCTGCGCATGGGGGCGCTGGCGGAAAAATCGCTGATCTTGGCCCAGCAGGCCCTGTTTGAACAGAACTTGGCCGCCGCTGAGCAGGCCATTGCCCAAGACAAGCAGATCGATCGCTTCTATCGCCAGATTGAGAAAGACTGTATTGACCTCATTGCCTTGCGCTCACCGGTGGCGCGGGATCTGCGCTGGATTAGCACCCTGATGCAACTGGTGCGGGACCTGGAGCGAATTGGCGACTACGCCAAAGACCTGGCCGAGGTGGCCCTGCGCCTAGCTCTCTACCCGCCGCCGCCGGAGCTAGGCCGCATTCGCGTCATGATGCAGCGCTGCCAGAAAATGCTCAGCCATAGCCTGGCGGCCCTGACGGAGTTGGATGCCGAGCTGGGCCGGCAACTGAAGCGGGAAGATGACGCCGTTGATGAAGACTACACCAACCTCTACAATACGTTGGCGCAGCAGTCTGACATCAGGGGATCGATCGAGCCTATCCTGTTGATGTTGCTGGCAATCCGCTACCTAGAGCGTCTGGCCGACCACTGCACCAATATTGGTCAGCGCGTGGCTTTTATCGTTACCGGCCATCGCGACTAACGCCGACGGGTTGGCTCTTGTGATGTCTTGCCTCCCTTTTGCTAATACCCCCGATGGACTTCTCGCGGATTTTTCATCATTTTCTCTCTCAACCTGCCGAGCAATGGACCGACAAGGATACGTTGCTGGCTCTCTTGCCGTCCTCTGATCCGGAAGCGCCGGAAATGCTCGAGATTGCCCTAGACGGCCTAGTGCGGGCGGGGTTTCTCGAACAGACAGGGGATCCGCCCCGCTATCGGCGTAAGCCGGATGAATCTTTGGTAGTAGGGCGCCTGCGCTGTTCCAGCAAGGGCTTTTGCTTTGCCGTTCGGGATGAGCCGGGGGCAGAGGATGTGTACATCCACGGCAGCAACCTCAGCGGCGCCTGGAACGGGGATCAGGTGGTGGTGCGGATCACCAAACCAGGCAATCGCCGCCGCAGCCCGGAGGGGGAGGTAGTAGCTGTGGTGGAACGGGCCAATCGCACGCTGGTGGGCCGCCTCAAGCAGACGGAGGAAGGTTTCCGGGTAGTGCCGCTAGATGATCGGCTGCTGTTCGAGCTGGCTCTAAGCGAGCCGCGCCCTTCCGCATCAGGGCTGGCAGAAGGTCAGGTGGCCTATGTGGAAGTGGAGCGCTACCCCCTGGGGGATTTGCCCCCCCTGGGCAGGGTTCGCAAGATCTTGGGCCATGGGCCGGAGGCCTCCATCGATGTAGATTTGGTCTGCTGCAAATACGACCTGCCGCAGGAGTTTCCTCCAGCCGTGCTAGAGGCGGCGGCAACTCTGCCCAAAAAGCTGAGCCGCTCCGACCAAAAGGGCCGTCGCGATCTGCGGGATTGGTTTTGCATCACCCTGGAGCCGCTAGACTTGCAGCACCCCCACGGCCTCGAGCCCAACGTGGCTGTTTCCTTGCAGCGGCAAGAAGAGGACAGTTGGCTGCTGGGGATCCACATTGCCGACGTGGCCTACTGGCTGGATCCGGATCACCCGCTGGAGCAGGAGGCCCAGCGGCGCACTGCCACCGTTTACCTGGATAGTGCGGTGCTGCCGCTTTTCCCGCCGGAAGTCCACAACCGCCTAGCTCTGTTACCGCACCAGGAGCGCTTGGCCTATTCGTTGCTGTTGACCCTCGACGCTGAGGGAGCGGTGCGGAGCTTCGAGATCCACCCCAGTCTGGTGCGAACGCGGGCTCACCTCTCCTACGGCCAGGTGCAGGCTCTCCTAGCCACCGCCGCGGATCTGGACCCCGATGAGAAAGTGCCAGAGTTGATGGTCCTGCTGCAGAACCTGCTCCGCCTCAGCCAAGTCCTGCGGGTTAGGCGCCACCAGGCAGGCGGGTTTGACCTGCCCCTGCTGGATTTGCTTACCCCCTACTCTGCTGATGAAAGCGGCTATGGGCCCCTGCTCATTAGCGATCGCCTGGGCGCCCACGCCCTCATGACGGAGGTGCTGCTGCTGGCCAACCAAACCCTGGGCCACCACCTGCGCCAATTGGGGATCCCTTCTTTAGCTCGCGTGCAGCCGCCCCCTACCGCCGAGGCCCTGCAAAACTTTTTGCGCCTGGCCAACGCCATGAAGCTGGATCTGCATTTGCAGGATCCGGAAGCCGTAAGCTTGGCTGATTGGCAGCGAATTTGTGTTCGCATTACCGCTCCTGACGTGCTGGCTTCGGGGAATAGTCCAGCCTTGGTGGCCCAGTTGTTATCAACTTTGCCCCCCGTCGAGTATCGCCTCCAGCCTCTGCAGGAACCCCTGGGGCACTTCGGCCTTGGCCTCCTAGAGCCCTATGCCACCTTTACCGCCCCCTTGCGCCGCTATGCTGACCTGCTCAACTTGCGGGCTCTGGATCTGGCCCTGCGCAAAGGGCGCAATCGGCGTAGCCCCCGCTCCAAAACCGTGGTGGATCTGCACGGCCCCAGCGGCTACGGCCACATCGACTGGCAGGTATTGCCGCCAAAAGTGCATGAGGAGTGGCAGGCCTTTCTCCAGGCGCAACTGCCCAAGATCCAGGCGGGGTATCAGCTCCATCAACAGGCAGAGCGGGAGCTGATGGGCTTGAAGCGGTGCGAGTTCCTGCAGAAACACCTGGGGGAGACCTTCCCCGGCCTGATTGTCAGCGTCCAGAACTACGGCTTTTTCGTGCTGGTGGACCCGATTTTGGCAGAAGGGCTGGTGCGGGTGAGCACGCTGAAAAACGATTGGTACGAATACCGAAAACAAGCCCTGGTGGGGCGAAAAACCCGACGCCAGTTCCGCCTGGGAGATCGGGTGGAGGTGCAGGTTAAGAACGTGGATTACTACCGCCAGCAAATTGACCTGGCGGTGATTGGTGAGGGCCGCCCCTCCGAAGAGGAGGAATAAGGCGGGGATCCACCCATCAATTGTGGGGGGAGAGGACGGTTGTTGCGAACTCTGGCGCTGGCAAAATAGGCGATACCTGGCTATAGGAGGCCAGGAGGGCTTCCTCAATTCGGCAGCAAGGGCTAAGGGCCTCTTGCCTGCCCTCTGTGTGGTCTTCCTGTACACTAAGAAAAAACTTCTGCCAAACCCCTATGCAGCCCACCAATCCCAACCAATTTACCGAGAAAGCCTGGAGCGCCCTTGTCCAATCCCAAGATGTAGCCCGGCGGCACCAGCAGCAGCAGCTGGAAACCGAGCACCTGCTGATTTCCCTCCTGGATCAGGAGGGCGGGCTTACCCAGACCATTTTGCAGCGGGCTGGCATCGATCCAAGGCTGGTGCGGGATAGAGTGGAAAGCTTTATCAACCAGCAGCCCAAGCTGGCGCGGGTGGATCAGCTCTACCTGGGCCGCGGCCTGGAGACTACGCTGGATCGGGCTGAAGAGTTTCGCAAAGAATACAAAGACGACTTCATTTCGGTAGAGCACTTGCTTTTGGGATCCCTGGACGACGAGCGGGTAGGCAAGCGGGTTCTAGCGCCCCTCGGCCTCACTGTAGAGCGCCTCAAGCCCGTCATCCAGCAGGTGCGGGGCAAGCAGCGGGTTACCGACAAAAACCCCGAGTCCCGCTACGAGGCCCTAGAGCGCTATGGCCGCGACCTCACCAAGGCTGCTCGTGAAGGGAAGCTGGATCCGGTGATTGGGCGGGACGACGAGATCCGCCGCGTCATTCAGGTGCTCTCCCGCCGCACCAAAAACAACCCCGTGCTCATCGGCGAGCCGGGTGTGGGGAAAACTGCCATTGTTGAGGGCCTGGCCCAGCGCATCAACCGGGGGGATGTGCCAGAGTCCCTGAAAAACCGGCGGGTCATTGCCTTGGACATGGGCGCCTTGATTGCCGGCGCCAAGTACCGCGGTGAGTTTGAAGACCGCCTCAAAGCCGTGCTCAAGGAGGTTACCGAATCAGAAGGGCAGATCATCCTCTTCATTGACGAGCTGCACACGGTTGTCGGGGCGGGAGCTGCCGAGGGGGCGATGGATGCTGGCAACCTGCTCAAGCCCATGCTGGCCCGGGGTGAATTGCGCTGCATTGGCGCCACCACCCTAGATGAGTACCGCAAACACATCGAAAAAGACGCCGCTCTCGAGCGCCGCTTCCAGCCGGTGTATGTGGATCAGCCCTCTGTGGAAGACACCATCTCCATCCTGCGCGGCCTCAAAGAGCGCTACGAGCTGCACCACGGGGTCAAGATCAGCGACTCGGCCTTGGTGGCGGCAGCCGTTCTCTCCAACCGCTACATCTCCGAGCGCTTCCTGCCCGACAAGGCCATCGACCTGGTGGATGAAGCGGCGGCCAAGCTCAAGATGGAGATTACCTCCAAGCCCGTTGAGCTGGACGAGATTGACCGGCGCATCATGCAACTGCAGATGGAGGAGCTCTCCCTCAAGAAGGAAGACGACCCCGCCTCCAAAGAGCGCCTGGGCAAAATTGAGCAGGAGCTGGCCAACCTGATGGAGCGGCAGCGGGAGCTGAGTGCCCGTTGGCAGATGGAAAAAGACGCCATCGAGCGGCTGCAAAGCCTCAAAGCTGAGCGGGATGCCGTCAAGCTGCAGATTGAACAGGCAGAACAAAAATATGACCTCAACCGCGCTGCCGAGCTCAAATACGGCAAGCTGATGGAGCTGGAGCGGCAGATCCAAGAGCAGGAGGCCCACCTGGCCAAGCTGCAGGCCAACGGCGAGCCCTTGTTGCGGGAGCAGGTGACGCCCGAAGACATTGCCGAGATCGTCTCCCGCTGGACCGGGATCCCGGTCACCAGCTTGATGGAGTCGGAAAAGCAAAAGCTGCTGCGCCTGGAAGCCCACTTGCACCAGCGGGTGGTGGGCCAGGACGAAGCGGTAGCCGCCGTAGCCGCTGCCATTCGGCGGGCCCGCGCTGGCCTTAAGGATCCCAATCGGCCCATTGGCTCCTTCCTGTTCATGGGGCCCACCGGCGTTGGCAAAACGGAACTTGCCCGCGCCTTGGCGGAGTTCCTCTTCGACACCTCCGAGGCGATGGTGCGCATCGACATGTCCGAGTACATGGAGAAGCACGCTGTCTCTCGCCTCATCGGCGCCCCGCCAGGCTATGTGGGCTACGAAGAAGGCGGGCAGCTCTCGGAAGCGGTGCGGCGGCGCCCCTACTCGGTAGTGCTCTTTGACGAGGTGGAGAAAGCCCACCCCGATGTCTTCAACATCCTGCTGCAGGTGCTGGACGATGGCCGCATCACCGACTCCCAGGGGCGGACGGTGGACTTCAAAAACACCATCATTATCATGACCAGCAACATTGGCAGCGAGCTGATTCTGGAAATCGGGGGCGATGAGAGCCGCTACGAGGAGATGAAAAGCCAGGTGCTGGCCATGCTGCGGCAGCACTTCCGGCCAGAGTTCCTCAACCGGGTGGATGAAATCATCATCTTCCATGCCCTCACCAAAGAGCAGATTCGCCAGATCGTCAGCCTGCAGATGCGGCGGGTAGAGCAGCTGCTGGCGGAGCAACAAATTGAGATTGTCCTCACCGAAGAGGCCAAGGACTACCTGGCCGAGCTGGGCTACGACCCCCTGTTTGGAGCTCGCCCGCTGAAGCGGGTGATCCAGCGGGAGATTGAAAACCCCCTCGCCACCAAGCTGCTGGAAAACGAGTTCCTGCCCGGCGACCGCATCCTGGTGGATGTGGCCAATGAGCGGCTGGTCTTCCGCAAGATTGGCTCTCAGCCCAGCCAAGAGCCGCCTGCTGCCGTAGCCGTCAGCTAAGTCGGTTAGAGGCTAATTACCTGGTCAGGTGGGTTGTCTTTTAAGGCCGCGTAGAGGTCGGGAAAGCAGCCCACCTGTACGCCTTTGACCACATTCTTGGGAACGCAATAGCCTGGCTCCTTGCGCCCCTGGCCCTTTGAGTCGCACCACTTGGGTTCCCCTTCCGCCAGGTTGCGCTCCAGGGCGCACATGTCACACATCATCAGCAAAATCTTTTGCGCTTCGGCAATCTTGGCCAGACGCTCGCCAATGGGATCCCCCTGCCGCAAGACAAAGCAGTTGTCGTCAAAAAAGAACATGCCCACCACTTCCGCGCCGTGTACCCCTGCTTCTAGCTGCGGCAGGATCATCTGGCCCAGCTTGTAGGTGCCGCCGCGAGGGGTGATGAAGACGTAAGCAACTTTCATACCTGTCTAAAGCTGCAATTATCACTGATTATCACTTTATCACTCAGGTAAACTCCCCACACTGAGGCCAGCCCAGAGAGCCCAGTAGCCTCCTGGTGCCCTGGGTTGACTCCCAACTCCAAGCGCCCATAGAGTCTGCCTCCCTCTGCCAGCTTCGCCTTAGAGGGCGCCCAACTGTTGAGTTGACGCTGCTCAGTCTCAGTCAGGGCTGCCTTTCCCCCAGGCTTGCCCTCAATCGGCAGCCGCTTTTGGCTGGAGGAGAGAGGCGCTAGGGCAGAGATCGGCCAGGAAGCACTGCTTGCAGAGAGGCTGGCGGGCGGTGCAGATGGCTCGTCCGTGGTCGATAAGGCGAAGTGACCAATTCTCCCAATCCCCCTGCGGCAACAACTGCATGAGATCCCGCTCAATACGCAGGGGATCCTCGTGCTTAGTAAGGCCAAGGCGGCGACTGAGGCGCTTGACGTGGGTATCGACCGTTACGCCAGCGTTGATGCCAAAGGCGTGGGCTAGGACCACGTTGGCCGTCTTGCGGGCCACTCCTGGCAAGGTCAGCAGCTCCGGCATAGTGCGGGGCACCTGGCCGCCAAAGTCTGTCAAGATCTTGCGACACGCCTCCTGGATGTGTTTGGCTTTGTTGCGGTAGAAGCCGGTGGGTCGGATTAGAGCCTCAATCTCCTCCCGCGGGGCGGTTGCCAGAGCCTGGGCATCGGGGAAGCGGCGGAACAGCTCGGGTGTTACCTGGTTAACCCGCTCGTCAGAGCACTGGGCTGACAAAATCGTGGCCACCAGCAGTTGCAGCGGCGTCTGGTAGTGGAGGGTGCACTTGGAGTTGGGGTAATGGCGCTTTAGGCGAAGCAAGATCTCCAAGGCCCTTTGGCGTAAAGCCCGCTTACCGCTCATTGGCAACTAGCCTGACCCGGTGACAATGGCAAGGGTATCTTTGAGGATCAGCACCACCCCTAGTCCCAGGAGAAGCACTAAGCCTGTCTGCATCACTCGTTCTTCAACCTCCTTGGGTAGCCGCTTGCCGCGGATGGCTTCCAAGAGCAAAAAGGCAAGGTGCCCTCCATCCAAGGCAGGCAGGGGCAACAGGTTAAGAACAGCTAAGTTGATGCTAATCAGGGCAGTGAAATTAAACAAACTGGCAAGGTCATCTCGCGCCAGATCGGCGCCAATCTTAACGATCCCCACTGGCCCCGATATCTGCGCGGCTGTGTTTTGGAAGTTCCGCAGAAGTTCCTGCAGGCCAGTGAGATTCATCATCACCAAGCGCTGGTAGGCGTTCCCAGCTTCGGTCAGGATCTCTCCCAGGTTTTGGGCTGGGCGCAGCCTCACCTCCTGATTGGGCGCTAGACTGACCCCAATGGCTACCCTTTCCCCCTGCCGCTCCGGGACTACTGTAATCTGCAGCGGCGCCTCTTCCCCTTTTCGTTGCACTTGTAGGGGAAGGGGCTGGTTTTCGCTACTGCGGATCAGCGTCTGAAAGTCGTTGAGAGCGGCCAAGGCCGAGGCTGCATCGGCAAGAGTGCTGTAGTCGCGGTCAGCTGCCCGCAGCACCACATCCTCTGCCTGCAGGCCCGCCCGCTCGGCTGGGCTGTCTGGGGTTACCTGAGTAATGAGAATGCCAGGCTGGATGCGCGTAACTGAGGGGATCCCCAGCAGAGCAAACATCAGCACCAGCACCAGGTAGGCAAAGGCCAAGTTGGCCAGTACCCCCGCACTCATCACCACCAGGCGATCCGCAACGGGGCGGTTTTTCAAGAGATCCGGGTCATCGGGCGGGTAAGGGGAGTGCTCGTCATCGTCAGGAAAGCCGACATAACCCCCCAAGGGCAGAGCACGAATGGCGTACTCGGTTTCTTTGCCCTGGTAGCGCCACAGCACAGGGCCAAACCCCAGCGAAAAGCGGTTGACGTGGATCCCTTGCAGTTTGGCTGCCAGAAAGTGCCCCGCCTCGTGCACCAGAATGAGCAGAGCCAGGATGGCAATGGAAAGGAGAACTGGCATGGGCTGGCAACGAGATAGGTGCCGTCTTAAGAGAGGGGAGTCAAGCCCAAGGTTTACTGGCAGGGATCCTCAGAACACCTGCTCCACCTCGAGGATGTCGGGAATGCTCTCCCGTAACTTGCGCTCAATGCCCATCTTCAGGGTCAGGGTGGAACTGGGGCAGGCGCCACAGGCCCCCTGCAGGCGCAGCTTCACCACTGGGCCATCGATCTCCACCAGCTCTACGTTGCCGCCATCAGCTTGCAGGTAGGGGCGTAGCTCGTTGAGGACTTTTTCCACATTTTCGGCAGTCAGTTCTAAGGTTTGGGCCATGGTTCCTTTTACCTTGCTTGGTGACGTT
>NZ_JANSIV010000111.1:0-3366 GCF_047502705.1 Synechococcus sp. H70.1 | reverse complement strand
CTCTCCTTCAGCATAGCCTCCTTTTTCTGGCGTTTGGGAAGGAGATCTGCCTCCAAACCCAAGACTAGAATAAGGGGCAGGCTCGCCCATTGCCGAGAGCCTACTCCCCCCAGCAAGGGCACTTTCTACAGTATGTTGGACGTCATCCTGATTGCAATCTTCATCTTAGCGGGGTCAGGTCTTGGGTTCTACGGCCTGGATTTGCTTCCCCCTGCTGCTCTTGAAGGAGCCAATGTCGAAGGGGCGCGCGTGGTTACTGGCGGCTTCGGGGCCTTGGCAGGTTTGGCGCTGGGAGCCCTGGTGCGCTGGGGCTACCGCCGCTTCGAGGCCAACGTCCGCTCGCTGCCACCAGATGTGTTAATTAGCCGCTCGGTGGGATTGGTGATTGGCCTAGTGATTGCCAACCTGGCTATGGCTCCGGTTTATTTGCTGCCCCTACCCCAGGAGCTGAATAATTTTCTGGAACCGCTGGCATCTGTCTTCTTTAGTCTCTCCTTTGCCTACTTGGGAGTGAGTTTGGCCGACACCCACGGCCCGGCCCTGTTGCGCCTATTCAACCCCAACTATGCCCTACAAGCGGCAGCAGAAGGGAGTGTGGTGGCAGCCAGCCCCAAGGTCTTGGATACCAGCTCCATCATTGACGGACGCGTGGCCCAGTTGATTGAGAAGGGCTTTCTGGAGGGAACGCTGGTGATCCCCCGCTTTGTCATCTCCGAGCTACAGACTATTGCCGACAAGGCCGATCCCCAAAAACGGGAGCGGGGTCGTAGAGGGCTGGATACGCTGCAAGCCCTGCGCCAGGCTAACCCCGAGCGCTTTGTTATCCACGAAGCCAACTATCCTGACCTAAACACGGTCGATGAGAAACTGGTGCGCCTTGCCCAAAGCGTGGGCGGGACACTGGTAACCACCGATTACAACCTAAAGAAGGTAGCCCTGCTGCAAGGAGTCAAGGTGCTCAATGTCAACGAGTTGGCTGAGGCTTTGCGACCTATCTACCTTGCTGGCGATAGCTTTGATATCAAAATTACCCGTGAGGGCAAGGAGCCAGGCCAGGGGGTAGGCTATCTGGAAGATGGCACGATGGTGGTGGTGGAAGAAGGACAGCGCGCTGTAGGCAAAACTCGCTCGGTAGTGGTTACCGGCTCCATTCAGACCTCGGCAGGGCGGATGCTCTTTGCCCGCCTCAACACTAAAGACTCCGACCCCACCACCTCAGCCTCCTCGGCAAAAACCTAAGTTCTGGGTCCAAGGAGCTTGGTTTTTTCAAGGCAAGGTGGGCGTGTTTCCAGCGGATCTCATTCTCTACACGCAGGATCGCCAGCAGCGTTTTCAAAGTTTTTACTGGGAAGGGGCTGAGAGCTATGGTATCCACCCCCCGCAGATTGTGGCCGGGCAGCAGAGCTGGGAGGTGGTCAATGGGGAGGAGTACCAAGCCAAGCTAAGCCAGGTGTTTGCACAAGGGGATCCCTTGCAGCACGAATGCCAAGTCCTCTCGCCCCGCTACAAGCTGCATTTGCATCTTTGCCTCAACCCCGTGCGGGATACGGAGGGGGAGGTGGTAGCAGTTGCGGTGGTGGGCAAGGTGTTGGGGGCAACGCCTTTCAATTTGGCTGGAGGGACAAGCAAGCCCCCCAGCTTGCCGTACTCCTTTCTCAGTGAGCCGCTTCAGGCGGTTACAGCTCAGCTCATGCGCAGCATTGGCCACTCTGCCGGGATCCGCGAGCTGGGCCAGCAGACGGTGGAGCAGTTGGGGCAGCTGTTTGGGGTGGATCGCTGTCTGCTAGCCCTCTACGAGACAGGGCAGGATTCCCTAACAGTGAATGCTGAGTACCGCCGCTATCCGGAAACTCCCTCGCTGCTTAACCAGACTCTGCGGTTAGGGGATCACCCCCATTTGCTCCAGGCCCTTAGACAGGAAGAGCCAGTGGTAACAGAACGCCACCTGGCTGTGGCCATGTCCTACCGCGGCTACCCCAACAGCTTGCTTTGGCTAGAGGTGCTGCCCCCCAAGACTGCGCCTGCCTGGCAGAGCGGCCACCTCCAGGTGCTGCAGATTATTGCCACCTACTTGGGTACTGCCATCGCCCACGCTAGCTTGCTGGAGCAAAGTCGCCAACTGGCCACCCGTCTGCAACTGGCCAACCAAACCTTGCTTCAGAAAAACAAAGAGCTGGAGCAAGCCCGCGCCCAAGCAGAATCGGCCAACCAGCTAAAAAGCCAATTTCTGGCCAACACCTCCCACGAGCTGCGTACACCTTTAAACAGCATCATTGGCTTCATTAAGTTGGTGCTGGACGGGCTGGCCGAAAGCCGAGAAGAGGAGCTGGACTTTTTGCAGGAAGCCTACCGCTCTGCCCTGCACCTGTTGGCTTTAATCAACGACGTACTGGATATTGCCAAAATTGAAGCAGGCAAGCTGCAGTTGCACTTTCAACCCTGCGACCTGCAAGCCCTCTTCAAGGATGTGGAGGCCAAAACCAGTTTGCAAGCTAGTCAAAAGGGACTGCAGCTTAGCTTCCACCTGCCCCTTACGGAAGAGCCAATTTTGCTCTATGGCGACTACCAGCGCCTGCTGCAGGTGATGCTGAATCTAGTGGGCAATGCCATTAAGTTTACCCCCAAGGGCTCCGTGACGGTGCGAGCTGACCTCCTACCTGGCGAGCCGGGGATGGCCCGCATCCGCGTGATTGACACTGGGATCGGTGTGTCGTTGGAAAAGCAGCAGAAGCTGTTTCAAGCTTTTACCCAAGTGGATGGCTCCACTACCCGCCAGTACGGGGGGACTGGCCTAGGCTTGGCCATCAGCCAACGCCTAGTGGAGGCCATGGGGGGCGAGATCAATTTCTACAGCCTGGGGGAGGGGTTGGGCTCGACCGTTACCTTTACCGTGCCGCTCTACCGCCGGCCCATCCTAGCCAGGGATCCCCATCCGCCCCAGGAGAAGATGCGGATTTAACCATGCCCTATCCCCGCAAACGCTTTGGCCAGCACTGGCTCAAGGATCCTGCCGTCCACGCGGCAATTGTGGAGGCTGCCCAGTTGCCACCACCCCAAGAGGGCAGGGATCCCCCCTGGGTGCTGGAGATTGGCCCTGGCACAGGGCAGTTAACACGGCGCCTGTTGGCCCGGGGCGTCCAGGTGGTGGCAGTGGAGATCGATCGGGATCTGTGCCGCTTGTTGCGCAAGCGCTTTGCCAATGAGCCCCGCTTTCAGCTGTTGGAGGGGGATTTTCTGCGCCTGCCGCTCCCGCCTCAGCCCCGCCTACTGGTGGCCAATATCCCCTACAACCTCACCGGCCCCATTCTAGAGAAAGTTTTGGGATCCCCCGCCCAGCCAGTGAGGCAGTTTGAGCGCATCATCTTG
>NZ_JANSIV010000110.1:0-4281 GCF_047502705.1 Synechococcus sp. H70.1 | reverse complement strand
ACCTCGCTGGCTTTCACTGCCAGGCCCAGGTCGGTGGTAAAGTGCAGCCGACCGGCCTCAGCTCCAGCCTGCACCAGCTCTTCCAGGCCAGGTTCGTAGATGGGCAGGCGGCCCCGCTGCAGCCCTTCAATCTTGGCAGGGTTGTTGTCCACGCAGATGACGCTGTGACCAACTTTGGCTAGACAAGCACTGGTGACCAACCCCACATAGCCAGCTCCCACAACCGCCACGTCCATTGTCTGCTTCCCCCTCGCGTCGAGGCTTGCTTCTAAAATACCCTGCTGACCGGGATCCCCTATCCTCAAGCGGAGGAAAGACGGCCTTGAACTCAAGCCGATGGCAAAATAAAACAGAACCTACCCCTTCTGATGAGCGGTGAGTTTCCCCGATTCTGCTGCCATTGCCGCTCGCCGTCAGCACCAGGTACAGAGGGTGCTCTATGTTACCCTGGGGCTCAATCTTTTGGTGTTTTTGGTCAAGCTGGGGCTGGGCCTAGCGACGGGATCCCTCAGCTTGGTGGCCGATGCCCTGCACAGCTTTACCGACAGTGGGAGTAACATTCTTGCCTTGCTGGCGGCCCGCTTTTCCTCGCCAGAGCCGGATGAGGAGCACCCCTACGGCCACAGCAAGTTTGAGGCCATTGGAGCGCTGGGGATCGCCGCTTTTCTGGGGATGGCCAGCTTTGAGATCCTCAGCGCAGCAGTGGGACGGTTTTTTAAGCCCCAGCCGCCGCTGCAGGTCGATGGACTGACCCTAACCCTAATGGTGGGGGTACTGGGGATCAACCTCTTCGTGGCCTTCTATGAACGTTCCTGGGGCAAGGCTTTGTCCAGCTCGCTGCTCTTGGCCGATGCCCGCCATACCCTCAGCGATGTTTGGGTAACCCTGACGGTGCTGCTGGGACTGGCCGGGATCCACTACTGGGGGATCCCCTGGCTGGATCAGGTGCTGGCGGTGCCAGTGGGGCTGCTGGTGTTTTGGAGCGGCTGGGAAGTGCTGCGGGAAAACGTTCCCTTTTTAACCGACCGGGTAGCCATTCCGCCTAAGACATTGCGGGAGCTGGTTCTCAGCCTGCCCGGCGTCCTCGACTGCCACGATATCACCTCCCGCGGCATCCCAGGGCAGATGATCTTTATCGAAATGCATATGGTGGTGGAGCCGCTGGACGTGGAGTCGGCCCATCGCATCACCGAAGCGGTGGAGCAACTGCTACAGGAGCGCTACGGGCCGGTGCGAGTCACCATCCACCTGGAACCCTACTCCCACATCGAGGGATCCCAACCCTAGCCACAACGCCTTATCCCGCTTGGATCCTGGGGGGATCCCTGGAAATTGCCCAAATGGAACTCATTTGCGTGTATGCTGCAGACTAGCTTCCCTTTGGGGGAGATCTAGGAATTGGAAAGAAGGAAAGAAAAAGGAGGGCGCCTTGAGCCTGAGAGTTGCCGTGGTTGGGGGTGGCCCGGCGGGTGCTTCTGCGGCCGAGGTTCTGGCCCAAGCGGGAATCGAAACCTTCTTGTTTGAGCGCAAGCTGGACAACGCCAAACCCTGCGGGGGTGCCATTCCCCTGTGTATGGTTTCGGAGTTTGACCTGCCGGAGGAGATCATCGACCGCAAGGTGCGCAAGATGAAGATGATCTCGCCTTCCAACTACGAGGTGGACATTGCCCTCGAAAAGGAAGGCGAATACATTGGCATGTGCCGCCGCGAGGTCCTGGATGCCTTCTTGCGCAACCGCGCCCGCCAAAAAGGGGCAGAGCTCATTCACGGCAAGGTGATGCATCTGGAAGTCCCCCAGAATGGCCGGGATCCTTACGTCCTGCACTACGTTGACTTCTCCAGCGGCTTGCCCCAGGGGGTACCTCGCTCACTGGCGGTGGATGTGGTGATTGGGGCGGACGGGTTCCACTCGAAGGTGGCAGAAGCCATCGGCGCCGGGGACTACAACTACGCGCTGGCCTTTCAGGAGCGCATTCGCCTCCCGGAGGACAAAATGGCCTACTACGAGGAGCGGGCAGAAATGTACGTGGGAGACGATGTCTCGCCCGACTTCTATGCCTGGGTGTTTCCCAAGTGCGACCATGTGGCGGTAGGTACCGGCACCATGCAGACCAACCAGGCCAGCCTCCAGAAGCTGCAGGCCGGGATCCGCGCCCGCGCCGCCGAACGAATCCGAGGGGGCCGGGTGATCAAGGTGGAGGCCCATCCTATTCCAGAGCACCCCCGTCCCCGCCGGGTGGTGGGCCGAGCTGCCTTGGTAGGAGACGCGGCAGGATACGTAACCAAGGCAAGTGGTGAGGGGATCTATTTTGCTGCCAAGTCGGGCCGCATGTGCGCCGAGACCATTGTCGAGACCTCCAACGGTGGGAAGCGCCTTCCCACAGAAGAGGATCTCAAGCTCTACCTCCAGCGCTGGGATCGCCAGTACGGCCTGACCTACAAGGTCTTGGACCTTCTGCAGCAGGTGTTCTACCGCTCCAACGCCACCCGCGAGGCTTTTGTGGAGATGTGCGCCGACCGGGATGTGCAGCGGTTAACCTTTGCCAGCTACCTCTACAAGACAGTGGCGCCCATGAGCCCCTGGGTACAGTTGAAGATTACCGTTAAAACCCTGGGCAGTTTGCTGCGGGGCAACGCCCTGGCTCCCTGAGGGGGTCCTACTGCCACTGGAAGGTGACGGTAACGCGATCCCAGTTGGCGTCTGTCTTCAGCACGCTAGCAGTAGCTTTCTGGCCCGGAGGTACATCGCTGGGCTCAAAGGCGGCCACGCGCGTCTCGACGACTTCTCCGCCCCGATAGAAGGTAAAGCGGGCGCGGGCGTTGAGGACAGTGCGGCTGCTGCGGTTGATGGCCTCCACGCTCAGGCGACTGCCAGCCCCTACCCGTTCCTCCCGGATTGATCCCACAATCACCAATTCCCCTGGGTTGGGTCCAGCGGCAGCCGGAGTTGGGCTGGCAGGGGCAGAGGGTTGGGGTGGGGCGCTTTGGCTGGCCGTCGGCTGCTTCAAGAGCTCCAAAACGCGGGCCAGCTCCTGCTGAAAGAAGACAAAGGCTTCCCGGGATTGGTTGGCCACCTGGGCCAGGATCAGCCGATCCGACTCTTCCAGAGGGATCTCCAGGAGGGGAGCGGCCCCTTTTAGGGTAACCCGAATGCTGGCCACTTCTTGGTTGATGAACTTGTCCAGATAGGGAAAGAGGTTAAGGATGCAATCTTGAAAGGAGCCCAGGGGCAAGGTGCTCTTGTTGGTTAACACCAATTCAGCCCGCTCACAGCTAGCCCGATCCGCCAGGTCAATTTCCAGGGGCACCCGAAAGGACCCCGAACTGGTGTTGGTGATGGTCACCTGCGTGCCGGACACCACCTCCCGCCAGCCATGGACAACCTCCAGGCTAGGGCGAGTTACCTCTTCCGTGAAGTACTCTCCCCCCCAAGCAGGGGATCCCGCCAACGGTAGGGCAAACAGCAACACCGCCACGGGGCCAGTCCGTCGCCAATTCACCTCCACTTCCCCTCCTTTGCAGATTTGGGGCACTTCCTGTCCCTGGCAACAGCTTAGCCTTGGAGCTAACGTCAACCAAGAGGGAGGCTGTCTGGGGTAAAATCGAGAAGTTCAAAACACAACAAAACTCTCGGGCTGCCGACCAGGGCGCCCGTGTTCTTGGCTTTCTAACTAGGCAGTATGGCCAGATCCCTAGCTTCGTGGCTCAATCGGCTTGCCTTCCTGCGAGGTCTAGTCTTTATCCTAGCAGTGGTGGTTGCTCTTACCTACTTAGGCTTGAGCCGAGAAGTTCGCCTCGGCCTTGACCTCAAAGGCGGGACGCAACTCACGCTGCAGGCTTTGCCAACCCAAGAGGTACCCGAGATTACTCCCGAGGTGATGCAGGGGGTGGAGGCCGTTGTCCAGCAGCGGATTAACGGCCTAGGGGTAACTGAGCCCTTGATCCAAATCAGTGGCCGGGATCGTCTATTCGTGCAACTGCCGGGGGTAGCGGATCCGGATCGGGCTGTTGCTCTTTTGGGGGATACGGCCCAGTTGGAATTCCGCAAGGGCTTGGTGCCGGTTAGCGCCCTGCCCCGCAACGAACAGGGGGAGGTAACTGCAGGAGAGAATCCTGAGGCCTTGTTTGAACGGGTTGGTCTCACTGGCGATCTCCTGCGCAACGCCTATCCCCAAGCCCCTCGTCGCGGATCCCAGAGCTGGGAAGTACTGCTTGAGTTTAAGCCTCAACGGGCAGAAAAATTTCCCCAGGACACTCGAGAGTTGGCGGGCACAGGGCGCC
>NZ_JANSIV010000109.1:0-745 GCF_047502705.1 Synechococcus sp. H70.1 | reverse complement strand
GCCCCACTTGGGTTTAATAGGGGTAGTGTTCCCCCTTCGGGGGGATCCCTAGAAACTGGAAACCAAAATCAAACACCTGGGAGCCTTGGCGAGGGTTTCCTGCATGTTCCCCCTTCGGGGGGATCCCTAGAAATTGGAAACACAAGAGAAACTAAAGCATCGGGAGACAGAACACCATGTTCCCCCTTCGGGGGGATCCCTAGAAATTGGAAATCTCTCAGGGGCGTTCCTTATTACGCACCTGAGGATATAGTTCCCCCTTCGGGGGGATCCCTAGAAATTGGAAACGGCAGTCAGCTGTTGGGGTTCCTGCCGGTAGACCTCCGAGTTCCCCCTTCGGGGGGATCCCTAGAAATTGGAAACATCACGCATTTCAATAGGAAGCCGTCGAGTGTTTTGACGTTCCCCCTTCGGGGGGATCCCTAGAAATTGGAAACTCTTGGACCACCTATTAGCCCTCTCCCGGATGGCTTCTTGTTCCCCCTTCGGGGGGATCTCTAGAAATTGGAAACTACCCTACGCTCCTTCATTAGCCTTAAGGCGACTTCTTGAAGTTCCCCCTTCGGGGGGATCCCTAGAAATTGGGAACGCCCGGGTGTCCTCCTACTCCTTCTTCACCAAGAGGTTGGGGGTTCTCCGTTCGCAGGATCCCTTGGAAACAATTGGCAACAATTGGGAACGCGCTAGAGAGGCTACGCTTTAATGTCTAGTTGCCTTTACTAGGCTTTCCAGGCGCAGGGGGGTT
>NZ_JANSIV010000108.1:0-760 GCF_047502705.1 Synechococcus sp. H70.1 | reverse complement strand
ATGAAGCAACTGGGGCAGAGGAAGAGACAAAAGCTCTGCTGTCAAGCGGGTGAGGAAACCCCACCCGCCTACGCGGTGGGGTAGTTCATAGCAAAGACTCAGGTCGGATCCGCGGATCCACCCACATCAAGAGCAGATCGGCCAATAGGTTATCACCGCTCCCAGCAAAAGCCCAGCCATCACCACGTTGATGTCAAAGCTTTGGACGGCTTCCAAGAGCAGCTTGCCCAGCCCCGGCCAGTTGAAGAAAAACTTAGCAATGAAGGAGCCGCTGAGCAGATTGGCAAACTCAAAGCCCAAGATCGTAATCAAGGGGTTGACGGCGTTGCGCACTGCATGCAGCCAGATCACCCGCCATTCAGGAATGCCCCGTGCCCGCGCCGCCTGGATGTATTCCTGCTGCAGCACGTCCAAGAAGTTGCCGCGGGTAATCCGCTGCAGCCCGGCAAAGCTGGTAATGCTCAGGGCCAGCGTGGGCAAGAGCAGGTGGCGGCCCAGATCCAGCAGCTTCCCCCCAACCGAGCTCGGCAAAATAAACACTGGTCATTCCCCCTACCGGCAGCCAGCCCACGTTTTGAGCCACAATCAGCAGCAAAATGGCCAGCACAAAGCTGGGCATGGCCTGCCCCAGGTAGCTGAGCAACTGCAACGCCCGATCCAAAGGGGTGTTCTGCCGCAGCGCCCCCAGGATCCCCAGAGGAACGGCAATTAGCCAAGTCAGCAAAACAGAGCACACTGCCAACAGCAAGGTGGCGCCGGC
>NZ_JANSIV010000107.1:0-4445 GCF_047502705.1 Synechococcus sp. H70.1 | reverse complement strand
TCACCACCTCCAACCCCGCGGGGGTGCAGGCCTTGGGGGTGTTGGGGCTGGTACCCTGGCCCCCAATGCCACCCCCTAAACCACCTCCTCCGCTCTCCCAAAGGGAGAGGGGCCAGGGGTGAGGGCTACAACCGGATCAGGCCGTAGGTGAGGGCGTAGCGCACCAGCTCGGTGCGGCTGCTGGTGCCCGTTTTGTTGAGGAGGCGGGTGACGTATTTTTCCACGTTGCGCACGCTGGTTTGCAGTTGTTTGGCAATCTCTTTGTTCATCAGCCCCTCCGCCACCTTCTCCAACACCTGCTGTTCCCGCGGCGTCAGCTCCACCTTGATGGGTGGAGGCAAGGGGTTGGGGGCAGCGGGCTGGGGGGGAGGGGCAGCAGCAAGGGTGCGCTCCGACAGCAGGGCGCGAATCGAGGCCAGCTCGCGGGCAACCACCTCCGAAGGGCTGGCCGCGCGGGAGCGCTCAATGAGATTGGAGACGATGGCCACCAGCTCCTCCGGATCGAAGGGCTTGGGCAAATAGGCATCGACGCCGGCCCGGTAGCCCTGGATGCGGTCGGCGGTCATCCCTTTGGCGGTGAGGAACACCACCGGCAGATGGCTGTAGGGCTCGAGTTTTCGCAATTGGGCCAAAAATTGGTAGCCGTCCATGCCCGGCATCATGATGTCGGAGATAATTAGCTGGGGCTGGGCCGTGCTGAGCAGTTGCAGGGCCTGCTGGGCATTGGCAGCCGGGATCACCTCAAAGCCACTCTCCTCAAGGTAGGCTTGCACTGCTTCCCGTAGGCCTGGCTCATCATCGACTAGCAGAATGCGGGCCACTGGCCTAGCAGCAGTTTCGGGTTTGGTGTTGGCGGAAGAGGCCATAGGGCAGCTCCTAGGTAGCTTGCAAAACTTTGGTTGGGAGGCAAGTCCTACTGGACCGTAGGCAAGCTAAGGCGGAAGCAGGAGCCCTGGGGGGAGCTTTCCACCTGGAGATTCCCTCCCATTTGGGCGGCCAAGTTGCGGCTGATGGCCAGCCCCAGCCCCTGCCCCGGCTTGGAGAGATCGGCACGAAAAAACGGATCGAAGATCCGCTCCAGGTTCTCGGGGTGGATGCCAGGGCCGTTGTCGCAGACAGCAATCCACACCTCCTGCCGAGGGGAGCCGCTTGCATTTTTCGCTGCCTCTGCAGGGCTAAGCTCCACCCTAAGCTGGATGTTGCCGGGGGGAGGGGTATATTTACAAGCGTTGTCAATTAAGTTGTCCAACACCTGGCGGAGGGCACGGGGATCTGTCTGAACCTGGGGCAGCCAGGAGGGCAGAATGGCCTGGAAGCGATGCCCCTGGGTTTCTGCGAGGGCTTGGTAGAGGGGGATCCACTCCTGGAGCAGCTCGCCCAGGGCAAGGGGCCGGAGTTGCAGGGGGGCTGGAGCTCCATCCAAGCGCTCGAACTCGCCCAGTAGCTCTTGCAGGCGCTTACACTCTTTCTCGATACTGAGCCCAATCCAGTGGTTGCGATCTTCAGGGGGCAGGCGCTTTTGCAGCAGCTTGGCCAGCATGTTCAAGGTCGCGATTGGGTTGCGCATCTGGTGGATGAGGGTGGAAAGCTGCTGGGCAGGCAGCGTGACCCTCTCCCCCGGCCTGGCAGCCCTGGCCCCACAGACAGGCTCGGGCTCTGGGTGGGGTTCGGCAACTTTTTTCCCTCTCGGCATGGATCCCCTCTCTTGACTCTCCTGGGGCACCTCAATGATCCTAGCCCTATCTCCTTGGAGCTGGGATCCAAACTAGAGCTGGCGGGGTAAGTAGATATTGAGGATTTCCCCTTGGCGAGCCCGATGGCGCACAGTTAGGTAGCCCCCCAAGGCTCGGAACAGGGTTTGGGCTACTGGCAGGCTAAGGCTAATGGCGCCTGTATCTGGCTGCACCACCAGCAACTGGCCAATTGCTTGAGGGGACTTGAGTTCCGAGCTGGGGCTGTCGCTCCCCTCTGGGGTGTTCACCTGAAACTGCAGCTTAACCAGCTCGCCAGCGCTAAGCAATTGGGCGCGGATGTGGCTGCCGGCAGGGGTGCTCCGGGCCAGGCGGTCGACAATGCCAAATAGCACGGCCTCCAGGGCTTTGGGATCGCTAACTACATCGGGTAGCTCATCAGGGATCTCCAGCTCCAGGCGGGATCCCCGTCGCTCTACCTGGTCTTGCCAGCGGGGTAGGTTTTGCCGCACTAGATCCACCAGGGCAATTGGCTCCAGGTGCAACCGCCGTCCCTCGCCCGGAGGGGCAGTGGGCATGACCGTTTCTGTGGCCTGGAAAAACAGTCCAAAACGGTTGATCTGCTCGGTGCACTCGCGGTCAATCTTCTCCACGTATTCCCGCACCCGTGGTGGCAGGTCGCGCTGCTTTAGGATGAGGCTGACCAAGGTGCGAATGGTACAGAGGGGCGTCTGGATCTCGTGGATGAGGGCCCGCAAGAGCTCTGCCTCTGAAAGGCTACCCGCTTGCTCTGGCTCGGCTTGGGGGGTGGAGGAGGGGCCGCGGGCAGGGGACTCGAGCCGTGGCGAGGCAGCGGAAGAGGAAGACGCAGGGGTTGGCCTCTTGGCCGTGGCTGGTGGCGGAGAAGGCCTAGGGGCAGGCTCCTTTTCTGCCCTAGCGGGGGGCAGGCAGGCAGGCGGGGATCCCGTCTCAGCTAGGGAACCCAGTAGGAGGAAGCTGCTAAAGCGGGCCAGCACCCGCCCATGGGGCTTTCTCAGGGGATAGTGGATAGCTAGATCCCTCCAAGCAGCTAGCCGATCGGGCCTGCCCTGGTGCACTCGCTCTTCCAGGTTCTGCCAGGCCCGCTGCACCACCTCCGGCTCAAAAGAGAGCATCATTCCCCTTTGCCGGGTGTGGGGATGGTACCCCTGGGCAACTATCACGGCAAAAACAGGAGTGAGCAGCAGTAGAAATAGCTCCTCCGCCAGCGGGTCGGGGCGCAGCAGGGGGATCACTGTCTGGCCGGGGGCTAGGATGGACTCAGGCGACAAATCCGGAGTAAACAGCCAGGGCGCCTCCCGCGCCGGCTGGCGGGGGCGGTACTGCACGGCGTCCACAGGCGGCGGATCCCCGCTTACCCAGGGAGGCCACCAGGGTACCGGCCCGCCAATAACCACGCCAAATTGACCCACCTCCTGCCACAGCCGCAGCAGCGCAGCCACTGCCTGCTGCCAAGCGCGCTCCCCCGCCCCCGGCAACCATTCTGGCAAAGGCAGCTCGGCCCAAAGGGCATCCAGCAGGGACAGAAATCGGCGGCTCTTCACGGCTCCCTCTGCTTCCACCCTCCCCCTGTAGAGTAGCGGTTGCAGTGCTCCTCAGACAGCGGAAAACCTCACCTTTTACGGGGTGGATCCCCGCCTCAGCCAGTTCGCCCATCGGGAAGCGTAGCTCCCCGCAAATTGGCCCCGCTGAGGTTGGCTGTGCTTAGATCGGCGCGGGTGAGGATGGCGTTGCTGAGATCGGCATTTTCTAGGCTGGTGCGGCCCAAGTAGGCGTCCACAAGGTTAGCAGACCGCAGATCAGCTCCAGCTAGATTGGCCCGACTCAGGTCCGTCCGCGCCAGTTTGGCGGAGTACAGACAGGCGGCGGAAAGATCGGCCCCTGTCAGGTTTGCCTCGCTGAGGTTGGCCTCTGCCAAGTTGGCCTGGCTAAGCAGCGCCTCCTTTAAATTGGCCTTTCCCATCTGCGCCCCCTGCAAGTCTGCACCTAGACAGCGAGCCTCCCTCAGGTCGGCATTGCTGAGGATGACTCCCTGCAAGCAGGCTTGCTGCAGGCTGGCTCCTTGCAACCGCGCCCCAACTAGACTGGCCTCTTTGAGGTTGGCCCTGCTGAGATTGGCCCGGGTTAAATCTGCGCCCGATAGGTTGGCTCCCCTGAGATCAGCGCGGCTAAGATTGGCGCTGCGCAACACGGCTCCTCGGCGGCTTTCAAAACGGAGATTGGCCCCCCGCAGACAAGCCCCCTCCAGGTTAGCACTGGTTAAGTCGGCCCAGCGGAGATCTGCATCGATGAGGTTGGCGTCAATCAATAGGGCCAGCGTCAAGTTGGCTCTGTGCAAGTCCGCCCCCTGCAGAGTGGCACCGTGCAGTTGAGCATCCCTGAGATCCGCCTCGCTCAAGTCCGCCTGGTTGAGATTGGCTCCACTGAGGTTGGCTCTCACTAAGTTGGCCTTAGTCAGCTTGGCCCGCCCCAAGTAGGCAAAGAGGAAGGTGGCACCCTGGAGGTTAGCCTGGGAGAGGTCTATCCCAATCAAGTCGGCTCGGCTGAGGTCAAGGGCAGCCAGGTTCTCGCCTACGAAGGAAGTGCGCCCCGCCCGGTATAGCCGGAGCAGATCTTTGGCATCCATGGCAAGGTTATCCGCTCCTAGAGCCCATTTTAATGAGGTCCGGCTCTGGCTCTTGGCGTTGGCGGGGAAAACTTGGCCTTCAAACCAGA
>NZ_JANSIV010000106.1:0-4447 GCF_047502705.1 Synechococcus sp. H70.1 | reverse complement strand
CCGGTCGGCTGCACTTTACCACCGACCTGGGCCTGGCAGTGAAAGCCAGCGAGGTGATTTTTATTGCCGTGGGCACCCCAGCTCTGCCCAGCGGCGAGCCGGATCTGCGCTACGTGGAGGCCGTGGCGCGGGAGATCGGCCAGCACCTGGACGACCGCTACCGGGTTATTGTCAACAAGTCTACCGTCCCCATCGGTTCCGGCGACTGGGTGCGTATGCTCATCCTCGACGGCGCCGCCGAGGCTGTCCAGCAACGTCTAAGCAGCCAACAGATGGCCCTGGCTGGAGGGGATCCCACCCCCTCCTCCCTGGCCACCCTGGACAAGTCTCCCTGTGTGCCGCCCTTCGACGTGGTCAGCAACCCCGAGTTTTTGCGGGAGGGCAGCGCCATCCAGGATACCTTCTACCCAGACCGCATCGTGATTGGCTCCAACAGCCCCCGCGCCATCGAGATCCTGCGGCAGCTTTACGAGCCCATCCTCAGCCGCCAACAGGGCTTGGGCGGGGATCCCGTGCCCTTGCTGGTCACCGACCTGGCCTCCGCCGAGATGATCAAATATGCCGCCAACGCCTTCTTGGCCACCAAGATTAGCTTCATCAACGAGATTGCCAACATCTGCGAGCGCACCGGCGCCGACATCACCCAAGTGGCCGAAGGGATCGGCCTCGATAAGCGCATTGGCCGCGCCTTCCTCAACGCCGGGATTGGCTGGGGGGGGAGCTGTTTCTCCAAGGATCTGGCCGCCTTGATCCAGACTGCGGCTGACTACGGCTATGAGGCCAAGCTGTTGCGGGCTACTGTCGAGGTCAACCGCGAGCAGCGGCAGCGCCTGGTGGAAAAGCTGCAGCAGGCCCTCAAGGTGCTTAAGGGCAAAACCATTGGCCTTTTGGGCCTCACCTTTAAGCCCCACACCGATGACCTGCGGGATGCGCCGTCTCTAACCCTCATCGAGCAGCTCCACCGCCTCGGGGCCAAGGTGAAGGCCTATGATCCCATTGTCTCGGCTTCGGGGATGCGGGAGGGCCTGGCCCATGTGGTGGTGGAAACGGATGTGTTCCGGCTGGCCCAGGATTGCGATGCCCTGGTGCTGGTGACGGAGTGGCCGGAGTTCTTGTCGCTGGATTACCGGCGCCTTGCCGAGCTGATGCGGCGGCCTTTGCTGATTGATGGCCGCAATTGCTTAGATCGGCAAACCCTTCAACAGGCGGGCATTACCTTAATTGGAGTGGGCTGGTGAAGATTCTGGTAACGGGTGGTCTGGGGTTTATTGGCTCCCATCTGGTCAGCCGCCTTCTGCAGGAGGGCCACGCAGTTATCTGCCTCGACAACGGCTACACGGGGCGGGAGGAGAACGTGCAGGCCCACCGCAACAACCCCGCCTTTACCTTGCTGTGGCACGATGTGGCCGAGCCGCTGCCGCCGGAGCTGGAAAAAGCTGGGATCGAGCAAATCTACCACCTGGCCTGCCCCGCCTCGCCGCCCCACTACCAGGCGGATCCCATCCGCACCATCCGCACCAGTGTCTGGGGCACCTACCACCTGCTGGAGCTGGCTCAAAAAACTGGGGCCCGCTTCCTCCTGGCTTCCACCTCGGAGGTGTACGGGGATCCCCAGGTGCACCCCCAGCCGGAGGACTACTGGGGCCATGTCAACCCCATCGGCCCGCGGGCCTGCTACGACGAGTCCAAGCGCCTGGCCGAAACCCTGACCTTTGATTGGCAGCGGCAACACCAGACGGAGGTCCGCGTGGCCCGCATCTTCAACACCTATGGCCCGGCCATGCGGGAAGACGATGGCCGCGTGGTCAGCAACTTCATCGTCCAGGCCCTGCGCGGGGATCCCCTCACCGTCTATGGAGATGGATCCCAGACCCGCAGCTTCTGCTACATCGCTGACCTCATCGAGGGCTTGGTGCGCCTAATGAACAGCGCCCACCCCGGCCCCTTGAACCTAGGCAACCCGCAGGAGTTCACCATCCTAGAGTTGGCGCAGCAGGTCTTGGCCCTCACTGGCAGCTCTTCTCCCATTGTCCACCGCCCCCTGCCAACCGACGATCCCAAGCAGCGCCGGCCCGACATTAGCAAAGCCCGCGCCCTGCTGGGATGGGAGCCGCAGATCCCTTTGTCCGTCGGCTTGGAGCTGACCATTCCCTACTTCCGCCGCCGCCTGGGGCTGGCGTAGGAGAATGCCCCCTGGAGTTCCCAGGCCACTGGCCACTTCTAGAGGTGAGTAGAGGGCCTCAAGGTTGTTACATACTACGATACAAATACGGAGAAGGGATGTTAGCCTAAGCAGGGGATCCCTAGGGCCATGGACACTTCTCCTCTATCTCCGGAAGAGCCGACCACCCTCCTGTCCCCAGAGAGCCGCAGGCTGGAAGGGAAGGGGGAAGTGGTGGGTGCCTTTTTGACAGTGCTTCAGGGATCCGACAGGGGCAGGACTTTCCGCCTCGAAGAGACAGCGGTAGTGGGGCGCAGCTTCCAAGCCGACATTCAGCTTTTCGACTCCACCGTCTCTCGGCGGCATTGCCGGCTGGAGAAGGTAGGGGAAAGCTATCTCCTCACAGATCTAGGCAGCCTCAACGGCACCTATGTCAACGGGGAACGGGTAACTTGCCGGGTTCTGGCGGATAGGGATCGCATCCAGGTGGGCAATAGCCTCCTGCAGTTTGCCTACTATGACCAGCTGGAGGAGACTTTCTTTTCCCAGATGGCCACTGCTGCCCTCTATGACCCACTCACAGGGCTGTACAACCGTCGGTTTTTCCTAGAGCACTTGCAGAGGGAGATTGCCTTTGCCCGCCGCCATCACTTTCCCCTCCACCTTCTCTACCTGGATCTGGACAACTTCAAGCTCATCAACGACCGCTGCGGACACTTGGCTGGGGATCAGGCCCTGATCCAGGTGGCCCAACAACTGCAGTCTCAAGTTCGCCGCGAGGACTTACTGGCCCGCCTAGGGGGCGATGAATTCGCCCTCTTGGTGCGCGGGATCCCGGACTCTCAGATCCTACCGTTGGCTGAGCGCTTGCGGCAGGCTGTCCAATCCCTTCCCCTGCAGGGGGGAATTCACCTCACCTGTAGCATTGGTGTCGCCTCTTTGCTCCGGCTTCCAGCAGAGACTGCTGCACCCAGCTTCCTAGAGGCAGCCGACCAAGCCCTCTACCAGGCCAAAACGCAGGGGGGCAACCGGGAGGTGTTGCTGTAGGGTTCAGGATCCCTCCACCAAGCTGGCATAGGCCTCGGCGCTCATCGTGTCCTCGAGATCCTCGGGGTTGGTCATGCGCACCTTGATCAGCCAGCCATCCCCATAGGGATCGTCGGCAATGCTCTCCGGGCTGTCCACCACCGCCTTGTTTACCGCCACCACTTCCCCCGAAACAGGGGCATAGAGATCCTCCACGGCCTTAACGGATTCCACTGAGCCAAAGCTCTCGCCCTTTTCAATCTCTGTCCCCTCCTCGGGCAGGCCGACAAAGACGATATCCCCCAGCTGATCGACGGCATAAGCGGTGATCCCAATCACCGCAATGTCATCCTCAACGCGAATGTACTCGTGGGTGTCCACGTAGCGCAGATGGGGTGGATACTCCAGGGCCATGCCGTTTCCCCCGCTCAATCCAGTCGACTATTCTAGGGCAACCCCAGAGCCTGGTAAAGCTCTCCCCAGGGGGGCTAAAGGAACTCCATCAGCAGCCGATTCACGGTTTGCGGCGCCTCCTGCTGCGCCCAATGGCCACACTCAGGGATGTACTCCTTGCGCAGGCCATTGGGGAAAAAGGGATCCATTCCCTCAGTCAGTTCACGGCTGAGGGCAAAGTCTTCCTCTCCCCAAATGAGTAGGGTGGGGGCGAGGATCTGCCGCAGGGGCTGCAAAAACAGGTTCTGCAGAGTGGGCAGGCTAAATAGGTGGCGATAGTAGTTGAGGGCAGAGGTGAGCACCTTAGGCTTGGCGAGGGCCTCTTGGTAGATCTTTAGGTCGTGGCGAGTGAAGGCGCTTTTGCGCACGGAGGTCTCTTGAAAAATACGCCGCACCCACTCCTCTAGGTTCCACTGCAGCACCCACTCCGGCAGCCAGGGCAACTGGAAGAAAAACAAGTACCAACTGCGGCGCATCTGATCCAAATTGGTCAGGAACTCCCGGCGAAAGCAAGCTGGGTGGGGAGAGTTGAGCACGGCCAGCTTGCGGATCTCATGGGGGAAAAGTTGCGCCCAGTGCCAAGCAATCGCTCCTCCCCAGTCGTGGGCCACCACCACCGCGCTTTTGACCCCAAAATGCGCCAGCAGGCCGCGGACATCCTCGGTGAGAGTATCCAGGTCGTAGCCGTAATCTGGCTTGTCGGAGTCGTTATAGCCGCGCAGATAAGGGGCCCCGAAGCGAAACCGCTGCGGCACCACCGGGATCTGGTGCCGCCAGGAATACCAAATGTCTCTTATACCCATCTCC
>NZ_JANSIV010000105.1:0-769 GCF_047502705.1 Synechococcus sp. H70.1 | reverse complement strand
TCTACAATCCAAACGCGGGGGATCCCAGCTTCCAGATAGTCCGCTGCCTTTTGAACCACAGCCCCAAAACTCTGGCCGGAAATCTCCACTACCAGTTCGGGAGCTGTTGGACAAGGGCCGTCTTCCACCTGCTGCTCCGGCCAGCGTTCAAACGAAACATAGAGCAAATCAGGAACGGGAAGCCACTTCTGACCCTGCTTTTGCAAAACAATTGCCAGCTCTGTATATACATCTCCCTTGCCTTGACACCACGCATCCAAAATGAAAAGCAATCGCTTCTGCAGAGAGGCATGAAATCTTTTAGGGGACATCGGCACATCTTTGGGAACAGCTTGCCCATCAACCAGCTCATAGGTCACATCTTCCTCTGGCAAGGCAAGAAACTGTTCTGGAGTGAGTTTTTGATGGGAAGCTGATACCTCTGCAGTTGATAGCATCACGAGTTCCTCATCGCTAACTCTCTTCTTGACTCCAGCTCAAACTTGTCTGAGCCGGCTAAGGGATTCCAGCCTGGGCAAACACATCCTGGGGAACAACCTTCAAGCCCGGCAAGAAATCATCTTGGATGGCTTGGGATCCCGTAAAAGTCTTTGGTGGGGCATCGGGGTAGAAGACGGTGATGCTCTTGGCCTGCGGATCCACAATCCAAACGCGAGGGATCCCGGCCTCTAGATAGTCCGCTGCTTTTTGAGCCACAGCCCCAAAACTCTGACTGGGAGAAAGAATCTCCACTACCAGTTCGGGAATGGCCGAACAGGGCTCATCGGCC
>NZ_JANSIV010000104.1:0-27996 GCF_047502705.1 Synechococcus sp. H70.1 | reverse complement strand
CTGGAAGCGGGCGGACGGAATCGAACCGACAACAGCAGTTTGGAAGACTGCGGTTTTACCATTAAACTACGCCCGCCCAGGTAGCTTATACTGCTAGCAAGCTATGCTAGCATCCCCTGGCGTCTTCCCTCAAGTCTTCCCTGCTTTGGCTCTAGGTCAGGATCCCGGTAGGGGAGAGGGTCTATGGTTTTCTCTGGCGTTTTCTCCGCCACTGCTGGAACTCTTTTTCGTAGCGTTCCCCCTCAGTCTGGTAGGTGTTCCAGCCCTTGAGGGCAACCGCCAGACCCCAGCCCATCAGGATAAACAGCGACCAAGACAGCCCTCCCCCAGAGAGCCAATCTAGGCTCACGAGGAAGCTGTTAACGATGGCATACCGCCCCAACAACTGGTAAAACTGCCGCTGGCGGTAGCGTTGAAACTCACGATGTTGGTTGGTCAGCTGTTGCCAGGCTCTCCATTCCCGCTCGGCCTCCTCCAGCTCTTGGGGGGAGATCCCCAGCTCGGCGGCCATTTCCTCCAGTTGGGAGCGGCTAAACTCCCCAAGGCGCCGCTGGCGAGCAATGGCCCGCTGGAGGATCTGCTGCACGTCCTCTTGGCTGTAGCGGGATCCCGACATTTGACTCCGGGGAACTTGATGACTCTTAGTTTAAGGCAGCCCAACTTGGCGGCGCCGCAAGTTGCCTTTCCTTTCGAGCCCAACCAATGGCCAACCTAGGGAGAGGATCCCCCTAGGCTTAGGCAGCGCTCCCGAATGGCCTGGAGGTTGCAGGCCAGATCGCGGCAGATGCGCCGTTCTACTAGGCCGACCGGCATGCGGCGCGGTGGCTGCACCTGCAGATGATAGGTCAGCAGGGTTTGCTGGTCTAGCCAGTCGGCCAGCTCCCAAAACCCCTCGAAGATGAGAAAGTCCCCTTCTACTTCTTGAAAGCGCAGTTGGTGGGGAAATACTTCCTCAATAGCTAGCACCACCGCTGCAGAAAACCGGGCAAACAGAACTTGCTGGGATCCCACCTGACGCACCAGTTTGCGGCCATTCTGGCTGCCGAGGAGGCGACTTTCCACCAAGTTGGGGATAAACTCCGCCAGGTGGTCGTAGTCCGTTAAAACTTGCCAGACCTGTCGTCGCTCTACCGGGATCAGGATGCGGCCTTGCACTCGGCGGCGGCGCCCCCCCAGGTCCTCCACCTCCACCTGGATGTCTGAGGGCTCCATTCCACTGAGGAGGACAGGAAGGGGGTGACCTTGGGGATCCTGTTCAAAGCTGGAAAGCATGGCAAGAAGATAGCCGACAGACCAACTGAGGAGCTGCTAGGCTAGCCCCGCAACAGGCTGAGCTCCCCTGGAGCATTGTATAGGGGATAACGCTCCTAGGAGAAAAGAGCCCGAAACCAACTTAGGATGACCTGCCAAACTTGGTCGAGGAGGGCAAAGGGATCCCGCAGCTCCTGCAGCACCTGGCGCGGGCCAATCCTAAAGACCACGTACAGCACGGCCAGGAGAACTACGATCCCCGCCGCTGTCCAGATGGCCTCCCGAACCACCCGCACCCAGAAAACCAGCATAAAAATGGCGATGGCTACAGCAGCAACCAGCGGCAGTGTCTCCAGGACCATCGCACCCTCCCCCTGAGCTTAGGTTTTGGTCTCTAACAAAGAGCAAAGCCGTCCTTCCAAGAGTACAATCGAGCCATGCAGCACCTGCAAGCAGCCGGGATGATCTGGAGAGTGCACCGCTACCATTGCCAACCCCACCGTGCTAGAGCTTGGAAGCAAGGATCGGCCGGGGGGGTGGCGGAACGGAGTCCTTGGCCAGAGGGCGGGGGAATTGCCGTGCCCAGCGCAAGAAGGAGGCGGGGAGATGCCAAAAACAGGCGGTTGAGGGATCTTATCCCCCAGAGCAAGCTAGAGACAGCTGGGAGTGTCGCCACAGTTGCTGGCTAGAGTGAAGATGAGTGTGTTAGCTTCAGCAGGATCCCCTCCCGACTTTGCAAGTGTGCCCCACCGCTCCCGTGAGCGGATTCACCCCACTGCCGTGATCCATCCAAAGGCTGAATTGCACGAGACAGTGCAGGTTGGCCCCTATGCAGTTATTGGTGAACATGTGCGCATTGGTGCCAACACGGTGGTGGGGGCCCACGTGGTCATCGACGGCTGGACGGAGATTGGGGAGGACAACCAGATTTTTCCGGGAGCGGTGCTGGGCACAGAGCCCCAGGATCTGAAGTACAACGGCGCACCCTCGCAGGTGGTTATTGGTAAAGGCAATCGCATTCGTGAGTTTGTTACCATTAACCGGGCCACCAACGAGGGGGAGGCGACGGTAATTGGCAACTACAACTTGTTAATGGCCTACGTCCATGTCGCCCACAACTGCGTCATTGAAAACCAGGTAGTAATCACCAACGCTGTCTCCCTGGCTGGCCACATTTACATTGAGTCCCAGGCGCGCATTGGCGGCATGGTCGGGATCCACCAGTTTACCCGGGTGGGGCGCCTGGCGATGGTAGGGGCCATGAGCCGGGTGGATCGCGATGTTCCGCCCTACATGTTGGTGGAGGGGCATCCCGCCCGCATCCGTGGCCTCAACTTGGTGGGGTTGCGGCGGACGAAGGGAATGGAGGGATCCCTGCCAGCTTTGCGCCAGGCCTACCGGTTGCTCTACCGCTCTGGATTGCCCCTGGAAAAGGCGCTGCAAACGCTGCGGGAGAGCCTGCGAACCGAGGACGGGCGGAGCATCTTCTCGCTGCAGGGAAAAGAACTGGTGGACGAGACGGGATCCCTGCTCCATCTGCTGCAATTTTTGGAAGATTCCCTTTCCCAACCCCAACGGCGCGGCCCTCTGCCGGCCTTGCGCCGCAGCAGAGAAGAGGACGACCTGTGAGCCATCTGTTTATCTGCACCGGAGAAGTCTCCGGGGATCTGCAGGCTGGCCATCTCATTCGCGAGCTGCTGCGCCAGCGTCCACACCTGCGCATCACGGCCGTTGGGGGAGAGGAAATGGCCGCTGCCGGAGCCCGGCTGCTGCACCGCACTACGGAGATGAGCTCCATCGGCATCCTGGAGGCCCTCCCCTTCGTCCTCCCTGCCCTGTGGACAGAGTGGAAGATCCGCCGCTTCCTGGCGCAGGACCCGCCGGATTTGGCCATCTTGGTGGACTACATCGGCGTCAACAGCCGCCTTGTCCCCCTGCTGCAGCGGTGGCGCATCCCTGCCGTTTACTACATTGCCCCCCAGGAATGGGTGTGGTCGCCCAACAGCCGCCTCACCTACCGCCTAGCTCAGCAGATACGGCTGATGGTGGCTATTTTCCCAGAAGAAGCCCGCTACTACGCCGCAGCAGGCGCCCAGGTTTGCTATGTGGGCCACCCCCTACTGGATATTTTGGGGAGGGTACCCGGTCGCGCTCAGGCCAGGGCTGAGCTAGGGATCCCTGAGGAGGCAACGGTGGTGGCGCTGCTGCCCGCCTCCCGTCGCCAGGAGCTGCGCTCCGTTCTGCCCATCCTGCTCCAGGCAGCGCGGCTGTTGCGGGCTCGTCTGCCTCAGGTGCGGTTTTGGGCGCCGCTGGCCTCGCCCCGTTTTGCCGCCCCGATTGCTCGGGCTGCCCGCCGCTATGAACTGGACGATCTCACCCTTGTCTTGCCTCGCCCTTCCCCGCCAAAGGCGCATCACCTGCTGTTGGCCGCCGCTGACCTGGTGCTGGCCAAGTCGGGCACCGTCAACTTGGAAGCGGCCATTTTGGGGATCCCGCAGGTGGTGATCTACCGCCTCAACCCCATTACCTTTTGGCTAGCCCGCCATTGGCTAAAGGTCTCAGTGCCCTTTATGTCTCCCCCCAACTTGGTGCTGATGCGCCCCATTGTGCCGGAACTGCTGCAGGAGGAGGCCCAGCCGGAGCGGGTTGCCCAACTGGCCTTGGAGCTGCTGACTCAGCCGGAGCGCCGCACCCAACTGCAGGCCGACTATGCTGCTATGCGGGCAGCGCTGGGGGAGCCGGGAGTTTTGGCCCGCGCCGCCAAGGCCATCCTGGAAGTGCTCGACAGCGAAACTCGCCCTAAGGGAGATCCCTGAGGCTAGCCTGTCGAGAGAATGGCATCCAAGAGGGGATCCGCCCCAAAGCGCACCACGTCGGTACAGGGCCGTCCGGTCTCCGCTTCCACCTGGCGGATCTGGGCCAGGGCGGCTTCTTCCTCCCAGCCAAAGGTATTGAGGGCCACCCCCACCACTGGTACGGGGGCAAAGGCACCGGCAGCTCTGGCCACTTGTTCGTACAGCTCGATGACCTTGGGCAGGGGAGGGATGGGTACGTAGTCCATCCCTTTGATGTGGGTCTGGCCAGCCCGGTGTACCAAGATCAAGTGGGTGGGCTGGGATCCCCGCAACAGGGGCAGGGTTGCTGTAGAGGCGGGGTTGAGCAGGGATCCCTGGCCTTCAATGTGCAGAATGTCATGGTCAAGGCCGTGGCGTAGCACCAGTTGCTCCACGGCACCGCTGGCGTAGTCCACCCGCACCGCATCTAGGGGCACCCCATCGCCACTGATGAGGATCCCGGTCTGCCCGGTAGCGAGAAAGCGGGAGCGCAGGCCGCGCTTCAGGCTGGCCCGGTGCAGTTCCAGGCTGGTGGACATTTTGCCCACGCCCATATCCGTGCCCACCGTCAGCACCCGTCGACAGGGGAGGGAGCGGGCTAGGCCTTTCCCTACCCCAAGACCAGGAGGTTCGCGGCGAATGTCCCAGATCCAGGCTCCCGGCTGCAGCCACTGCCGCAATTGGGGATCCTCGGCCAGAGGCGTGTGGAGACCATTCACTAGAGATAGACCGGCCTGCAGGGCTTGGTAGAGCTCCTCCCGCCACTCCGGCGGCAACTGTCCACCAGAAGGGGCAATCCCAATCACCAGCACCTCGGGGTTGTACACCAGGGCCTCTTGCACCGAGGCTACGATGGGAATGTCCTTGGCAATGCCAGTCAGTTGCGCCAGGGATCCCCCTGCCTGCTCTCGGTCAATGACGGCTACCACCGGAAAGGGCCCGTAGCGCAGCAGCCCCAGCCCCGTTTTGCCGTGCTCCCCCACCAGGCCGCCGTGGAGCAGGATAGCCATGCGAGTGTGACTGGAGAGGGATCCCACTTCCTCCATGGTACCTACTCCCGCAACTCCACCCCCAGGCCCGGTCGGTCGGTGGGGATGAGACAGCCCTCCTGCAGCAGGGCTCCGGAAAAGGGATCGTCGACAAGATTGAGGTGGCTATCTAAGTCCACATAATCCGCCAGCGGTGCCAGGTGGGCCGTTGCCGTGTTGCCCAGAGCGGTGTTGCTGTAGCAGCCTAGCATCACCTGGAGCCCATGGGATCTGGCGGTGTGGATCATGCGCCAGGCTTCGCTGAGGCCGCCGCACTTCATCAGCTTGATGTTAATGCCGTGCACGCGATCCGCCAGGGCAGGAATATCGCGGCTGTCGAAACAACTCTCATCCACAAAGATGGGCAGCTTCGACTCGTGCCACAGGGTGATCAGCTTTGCCTCCTGTCCCCTCTCCAGGGGCTGCTCCAGGTAGCTCACCCCCTGCCCTGCCAGCCAATTGCTCATGCTCAGGCTCTGCTCCAGCGTCCAAGCCCCATTGGCGTCCACCGTCAGCAGGGATCCCAGCGGAATCACCTCCTGTACAGCAATTAGCTGGTTTTGATCGGCCAGTAGGCCCAGTTCGCTGCCCAGCTTGATCTTAAAGGCCCGCGCCTGCTGGGTTTGTTCCATCCAGGCCAAAGCCCGCTGGCGCGCCTCCTGAGGGGTAGAAATGCCAATGGTTAGGGTTGTAGGGGGGATGCGGGAGCGATCCAGCCCCCACAGCTGCCACAGGGGCATCCCCAGCCGCTTGCCCATCCAGTCGTGTAGGGCCATGTCCACCGCCGCCCGTGCCGCCGAGGGGATCCCGGCCCGCAGCAGTTCTGCCTCAATGGCTTGTCGCTCCCAGGGGGAGTGGCGGCGTAGGAGCCCTTTGGCTACCTCCAAACCCATCAAGATATCCTCCAAAGATTGGTGGTAGTCCTCGCTCACTGAGAAGGGGCAAGCCTCTCCCCACCCCTCGATCCCTTCCTCCTCAATCCGCACCCAGGCCAAAGTGGCCTCTGTGTGAGTGCCGCGGCTGAGGGTGAGGGCATAGCGCTTGTGAACCGTGAAAGATTCAACGTAGAGCCGCATGGGCGATTTCCAAACACGCTGGGCCAACTCGGTCCCTTTGAGGTTTTCCCTGCCTCCCTAGTCAGGCTGTGGAGGGCAGGCGTAGCTCTGCGGGTCTTTACCGTTGTTCCTAGAGGTTAACTGCAGCCATTATCATATGAGCACAGCTTAGGTGGTCCGGTAGCATGAACGACCTCCCTCTTCCTCTAACCCGTCGCAGCGCCGCTAGTAAAGCCCTGGCCATTGCCAATACCAGCATCACCCCCTTTGGCCGCAAATTAAAGGAGCTGGGTTTTGCCGACGACAAGCAAATCCAGGACATTCAAAATGCCCTCAAAGCCAATCGCGAAGGCGGCAGCAAGGCCTTAGCATTGGCAGTCAAAAATATTGTTGGCAGAGAGCTCCCTCCCGACCTGGCGCGGGTCTACAAGCGGCAGCAGCTCTTTGAGCTGAAAATTATCTACGGGATCCCCTCCCTCGACACCGATCTGGAACAGGTGGATCTCGCGGAGATGGGTGAGCTCATCGACTCGCTCTTGCCCCTTGATATTTGCAACCGCTACAAGTTCTTGCCCATCCGCCGCCAAGACAACCAAGTGCTGGTGGCAATGGTTAAGCCCGACAACCTGCAGGCTATAGACGACATCCAGCAGCGTTTCCGCGTCCGAGGACTGAAGCTGCAGCGGCGGGTTTTTACCCTACAGGACTTTGAGGTCCTCATCAACCGCTACATGGATACCCAAGCGGAGCTGCTGGCCCTCAAGGGGATCGCCGACGCGGCTGCTGCCCCAGAGGAAGAAGAAGAGGTGGTGGTCAATACCGCCGAGATCGACCTGGACAGCATCGAGGATGTGGCCGGGGATGAGGTCGGCGAGGCATCCCTGGAGCAGCAGCTCAAGTCGGCAGACGATGCCCCGATCGTCAAACTCGCCAACCAGATCCTGGTCAAGGCCCTGCAGGACGGGGCGTCGGACATCCACATCGAGCCGCAGGAAGAATACCTGCGCATCCGCTTCCGCAAAGATGGGGTGCTGCGGCAGGCTTTTGAGAACTTTCCCAAAAAGATTGTCCCCGCCCTTACCGCCCGTTTCAAAATCATGTCCAACCTCAACATTGCTGAGCGGCGCTTGCCCCAGGACGGGCGGATTCGGCGGGTCTTTAAAGGGCGCAAGGTAGACTTTCGCGTTAGCACTCTGCCCTCCCGCTATGGGGAGAAGATCGTGCTGCGGATTCTGGACAACTCCGCCACCCAGCTCGGCCTGGACAAGCTGATCACCGACCCAGAAACCCTGGCTAGCTTCAAGGAGGTTGTCAGGCGACCCTTTGGTTTGATCTTAGTAACCGGGCCAACGGGATCGGGGAAAACCACTACCCTCTACTCGGCCCTGGCAGAGCTCAACGATCCCGGCATCAACATCAGCACTGCCGAGGATCCCATCGAATACTCCCTGCCTGGGATCACCCAGGTGCAGGTCCTCCGGGAGAAGGGCATGGACTTTGCCATGATCCTGCGCGCCTTTCTGCGGCAAGACCCGGATGTCATCCTGGTGGGGGAGACCCGCGACCACGAGACGGCCAAAACTGCCATCGAAGCCTCCCTCACGGGTCACCTGGTGCTGACTACCCTCCACACCAATGATGCCGCTGGCGCCATTGCCCGACTGACAGAGATGGGGATCGAGCCGTTCATGATCTCCAGCTCGCTGCTGGGGGTGCTGGCCCAGCGTCTGCTGCGTCGGGTCTGTACTGAGTGTCGGATCCCGTATCACCCCACCCCCGAGGAATTGGCCCGCTATGGCCTCGACCTCAGTGGCGACAGCGAGCAGGTGACCTTCTACAAAGCCAACAAGCTCTCCCCCAAAGAGGTGGAGCAGCGCAAGGCCACCGGCAAGCCTATTTGTGAGAAGTGTGGGGGGGTGGGCTACAAGGGACGCGTGGGAGTGTACGAGTTCATGCGCATGAACGATCGCCTGGCCGAGTTGATTAACAAAGGGGCCCCCACCGAGGTGATTAAGGAAGCAGCTGTCGAAAGCGGCATGAAGACGCTCCTGGCCTATAGTTTGATGCTGGTGAGGCAGGGCCTGACTACGTTGGAGGAGGTCGATCGGGTTATCCTCACCGACAAGGGCTTGGAAACTGAGCTGAAGGCTCGTGCCAAGGCCCTTAGCACCTGCCGCAACTGCGGCGCTGCCCTGCGGGTGGAGTGGATGGATTGTCCCTACTGCCTGACGCCGAAGTTTTAGTTTAGCCTTGCTTTAACAGAGCAAACCCACTCACACCATTGGAGAGGGAAGTCCTATGAAACAACTGATGATTGAAGACTTGATGGAAGAGATTGTCCGCAGGGGTGGTTCCGATATCCATATTTCCGCTGGCTTACCTCCCTATTTCCGCATCAATGGGGAACTCCAGCCAACAGAGTATGATCCCCTCACGCCTGAGGAGGTGCAGCGGCTCATTTTCAGCATGTTGAACAACACCCAGCGCAAACAACTGGAGCAAAATTGGGAGTTGGACTGCTCCTACGGCGTGCGCGGGATCGGGCGTTTCCGCGTCAACGTCTATCGCGAACGCGGCGCCTATGCCTGTGCCATGCGAGCTCTGGCCTCGGAAATCCCCAGCATCGAGAAGCTGGGGCTGCCGGAGATCTGCAAGGAAGTGGCGCGTCTGCCGCGGGGCCTGGTGCTGGTAACCGGCCCAACGGGATCCGGCAAATCCACCACTTTGGCCGCTATCATCGACTTCATTAACCGTGAGCGAGCCGAGCACATCCTTACCATTGAGGATCCCATCGAGTACATCTACACCCCCATCCGCAGCATCATCCACCAGCGGCAGTTGGGTGAGGACACCAAGAGCTTTGCCAACGCCCTGCGGGCAGCCATGCGGGAGGATCCGGATGTGATCTTGATTGGGGAGATGCGGGATCTGGAAACCATCCAGTTGGCCATTACTGCTGCCGAGACCGGCCACCTCTGCTTTGCCACGGTGCACACCAGCTCTGCCGCCCAGACGGTGGATCGCCTGGTGGACGTGTTCCCACCGGAGCAACAGCAGCAGATCCGCGTGCAGCTCTCCAACTCCCTCAAGGCTGTCTTCTCGCAAACTTTGGCCCGCCGCCTCAACCCCAAGCCAGGAGAGCCAGGTCGGGTGCTGGTGCAGGAGATCATGGTGGTTACCCCGGCCATCGCCAACCTCATTCGGGAGGGTAAAACCGCCCAGATCTACTCGGCTATCCAGACGGGCGGTAAGCAGGGCATGAAGACCCTGGAGCAGGATCTGGCCAACCTCTACCTGCAGGGCAAGATTGATTTCGAAACAGCTATGTCGAAGAGCTCTCGCCCCGAGGAACTGCAGCGGCTTTTGGGCAACGTCGTCGGGCCCTCACCAGCTGCGGCAGTTCAATCCCAGCGCCCTGCGGGAGCTGCCGTCCGCCGCTAGGGCTAGCTGCCAGCTTGGACTGCTAGAGGCGGGATAGCCACCCCCGCTGATTTACCCAGAGCTGAGGAGATCCCTCTCCTCTAGCTACGGGTTGAGGAGACAGAGGGAGGCCCAGGTCCCACTGACTCCCTTGGGCGGAGGGGTTGTCCTTGTATAAGTCTTCTGGAGCGGCTAAGCTCTAGCTGAGGTTGGGGTTACCTAGCTTCGGTAGGGAGATCCAAGTAGGGGTAAGTTATGCCGCGCTACAAGGTTCGGGGGTTAAAGGCCGGTCAGCCGGTACGCCTGACGGTGAAGGCCAACAACTTGATGGAGGCCCGCGCACAGCTGCGCCGCGAGGGGATTTATGCCAAACCGGAAGACATTCAGGAGGAAAAGCCCTTTTTCTCGCTGGATACGTCTTTCGATTTCTCGATGCTGCAGTCCATCGACATCCGCGACAAGGCGGTCTTCTCCCGGCAATTTGCCGCTCTAATCAACGCCGGCGTATCGATGGTGCGCTCTCTCACCATCATGGAGGAGCAAACCGGCAACCCTAAGCTCAAGAAATATCTGCGGGCCATCCGTGCGGAGGTGGAAGCAGGGAAGAACCTGTCCGACTCCATCCGCCCTTATCCGGATGCTTTTGACAGCCTCTACTGCAGCATGGTGCAGGCAGGAGAGGTGGGTGGCGTACTCGACGAGGTGCTCAACCGCCTAGCCAAGCTGCTGGAGGACATGGATCGCCTGCAGAAGCAGATCAAGTCGGCCCTGACCTACCCGGTGGTGGTGACCATCCTGGCCGTCTTGATTTTCTTGGGCATGGTGCTGTTCATCTTGCCCACTTTTGAGAGCATCTACAACGACTTGGGGGGGGAGCTGCCTGCCTTTACCCAGTTTTTTATCAACATCAGCAAGTTTCTGCGCACTCCCCAATACAGCTTGGGCCTGGTGGGCTTTTTGGCGTTAGTCTTTTTTGCTTTCCAGCGCTTTTACCGCACTCCCGCTGGCAAGGAGACCATCGACGCGCTGGCCCTGAAACTGCCAATTTTTGGGGATCTGATCCAAAAGTCGGCGGTGGCTCGCTTCTGCCGCACCTTTGGCGCCCTCACCCGCTCTGGCGTGCCCGTGCTAACTGCCTTGGAAATTGTGCGGGATACGTCGGGCAACCAGGTGGTGGCCAATGCCATTGACGCTGCCCGCCAATCAATTTCAGAAGGGGGCCAGATTGCTCCCGCTCTGGATAAGGCGAAGGTGTTCCCCCTGATGGCCATTCAGATGATCAGCGTCGGGGAAGAGACAGGGGAGCTGGACGCAATGCTGATGAAGACAGCCGACTTCTACGAGCTGGAGGTGGAGGAGGCGGTGCGCGCCCTGACCAGCTTGCTGGAGCCTTTGATGATTGTAATCTTGGGGGGTATGGTAGGCTGCATCATTGTGGCCATGTACCTGCCCATGTTCAACGTCTTCGAGCTGGTGAAGTAGGGGGTTAAACTAACCCCTGCCAGCAAGGGGAGGGTTTCCCCAACTAGGCTATGAGCGTCCGCACCGTTGCCACCACTCCCTTTCCTGACCAAAGGCCCGGCACTTCCGGCCTGCGCAAGCCGGTTCAGGTGTTCCAGCAGCCCCATTACCTGGAGAACTTTGTCCAGTCCATCTTTGACGTCCTCGAGGGATCCGCCGGCCAAACCCTAGTGGTGGGGGGGGACGGGCGCTACTACAACCGGGAAGCCATCCAGATCCTGCTCAAAATGGCAGCAGCCAACGGCATCAGGCGGGTGCTGCTGGGCCAGGGCGGGATCCTCTCCACGCCGGCAGTCTCCCACCTTATCCGCAAATACGGGGCCTATGGCGGCATCATCCTCTCGGCCAGCCACAACCCCGGCGGCCCCCAGGGAGACTTTGGCATCAAGTACAACATCGGCAACGGCGGCCCTGCCCCGGAGAAGGTGACCGAGGCCATCTACGCCCGCACCCAGCAGATTCGGGAGTACCGCATCCTGGAAGCCCCAGATGTGGATCTAGACCGCTTGGGAGAGCAGCGGCTGGGATCCCTGACGCTTTCCGTCATCGACCCGGTGGCCGACTATCTGGCCCTGATGCAGCGCCTGTTTGATTTTGACGCCATCCGCGATTACCTGGCCTCTGGGATCCGCATCGCCTTCGACGCCATGCACGCCGTCACCGGCCCCTATGCCCGCACCATCCTGGAAGAGTGCCTGGGGGCAGCGCCGGGCAGCGTCCTCAACAGCCAGCCCCTGCCCGACTTTGGCGGCAGCCACCCCGATCCCAACTTGGTGCATGCCCGCGCCCTGGTGGAGCTGCTGTTTCGGGAGGACGGCCCGGATTTCGGCGCCGCCTCCGATGGCGATGGGGATCGCAATATGATCCTGGGCCACCAGTTCTACGTAACTCCCAGCGACAGTTTGGCCGTGCTGGCGGCTAACGCCCAGCGAGTGCCCGGCTACCGGGAGGGGCTAGCCGGGATCGCCCGCTCCATGCCCACCAGCCAGGCGGCAGACCGGGTGGCAGCCAAGCTGGGGATCCCCTGCTATGAGACTCCTACCGGCTGGAAATTTTTCGGCAACCTCCTGGATGCCGGCAAAGTGACCCTCTGCGGCGAGGAGAGCTTCGGCACCGGCTCCAACCATATCCGCGAAAAAGATGGCCTCTGGGCTGTCCTCTTTTGGCTGAACATCCTTGCTGTGCGACGGCAGTCGGTGCGGCAGATTGTGGAAGAGCACTGGCGCACCTACGGGCGTAACTTCTACTCCCGCCACGACTACGAGGGGCTGCCGGTGGAGGTGGCCGAGGAGCTGATGGAGCACTTGCGGCGCTCCGTGACAAGCTGGGTGGGGCAGCGCTTTGGCTCCCAGACGGTGACCTATGCCGATGACTTCAGCTACACGGATCCGGTGGACGGCAGCACCAGCCACAACCAAGGGATCCGCATTGGCTTTGAGGATGGCTCCCGCATCGTCTACCGCCTCTCCGGCACCGGCACCCACGGGGCCACTCTGCGGGTGTACTTGGAGCGATTTGAGCCGGATCCCAGCCGGCATGGCCTGGATCCCCAGGTGGCCCTAGCCGAGCTAATCCAACTGGCGGATCACTTCGCCCAGATCCGCGCTCGCACCGGTCGGCAGCAGCCGGATGTGGTTACCTGAGAGTCTTGCCGAGAAGCCAGATCTCCTCGGAGAAAGGGAGTGGGGGCGATGGCCAGCAGAGAAGGACACTCGAGAGTGGCGGTAGGATGAGGAGGTAGGGACCCACATTTTTCTGGCTGTGTTCACTGCTCCTCCTGCTAGTTTGGCAGCCGATCCCATTGCCCCTTTTGCTCCCCAAACCTGGAGCTGGCGGGGTCACGCCATTCGCTACGTCGTCCAGGGATCTGGCTCCCCACTGATTTTGGTGCATGGCTTTGGGGCCTCCATTGGCCACTGGCGGCACAACATCCCTGTGCTAGCGGCGGCGGGATACCGGGTCTATGCTTTGGATTTGCTGGGGTTTGGCGGCTCGGCCAAGCCAGCTCTTGCCTACAGCCTAGAACTGTGGGCCGAGCTGCTAGCAGATTTTTGGCAGCAGCACGTGCGGCAGCCGGCAGTGTTTATTGGCAATTCCATCGGCGCCCTGCTCAGCCTGCTCATGGCCGCCCAGCACCCGCAACTGACCGCAGGGGCAGTGCTGCTCAACTGTGCCGGCGGCCTCAACCATCGCTCCCACGAGCTCAGCCCGATGGCCCGCGTTTTCATGGCCACCTTCACTGCTCTGGTGGCCTCGCCAGTCACGGGGCCACTGCTGTTTAATTGGCTGCGGCAGCGGCAGCGGATCCGCGCCACCTTAGAACAGGTGTACTGCAACCCTGCGGCCATCACTGACGAGCTAGTGGAGATCCTCTACGCCCCTTCCTGTGACGTGGGAGCGCAGCAGGTGTTTGCGGCCATTCTCACCGCTCCCCCTGGCCCCACCCCCGAAGCGCTGCTGCCCCAGGTGCGCTGCCCGCTGCTGGTGATCTGGGGCGAACGGGATCCCTGGACCCCTATTGAACGGGGCCGCGGCTTTCAAAACCATGTGCAGGGGATCGACTACCAATTTTTCCCTCTTCCCGATACGGGCCATTGCCCCCACGACGAGCGTCCAGAGATTGTCAACCCCTTGATTTTGAGCTGGCTACCCAAAGCCTTTGCCACGGCTTAGCCTTTCTTGGAGGCTTGGCTAGTTCTTTTGCCCAGGCCCAGCCACCTGCGCACCCTGTCTATCCAGCTCTGAAGGGGCGAAGGCTGGGGCCGAACTGCCACCTGAATGGGCTCGTCTTGAAACTCTTTGTCCTTAAGGCGAAAGCCAAACTCCAGCTCGTCTTTGACTTTGCTAAGACGGGGAAAGAGGCGGACGGCTGCTTTTTTGAGCTCTTCCTCGTTTTGGAAGATGGCCTGGTGGATGGCGCTGGAGCGACTGACCGCTAGGGATCCCACCGGCAACCAAGGGTTGGGTTGCCCAGAGGGGACCTGGCGGCGCCGGGCGAAAATGGTAAACTCGGGCATTCCCTTGGCTTTCAGCTCGTCGTAGCGTTTAGCCGCCTCCTTGCGCTTAGCGGCTTTGGCTTTTGCTGCCTGTTTTTCGGGCTGCGAGGGGCTGAAACCCTTGGGGGGATGCATACCTCTCACTTACGGAAAGGTGGGCTCTTGCAGCTTAGCGCAAATTGGCTTAGCAAGGATCGCGCTTGGCCAGTGAGCTGGTGGGGGTACGGGGGTGGATGAGCCCTGCGCTGTCCCTACAAGGTCAGGGTCGGGATACAGCCCTCCCCGCGCTACGAGGGTAATCGACAAAACGGCGTTGCCGAAATGCGCCACCTCCCGTGTCTGTTTGGGGAGGGACTAGAGGATCCCGCAGAGGGTGGGGTAAGCCAGGAAGCTTGTCCTCTAGGCGTTGGCATGAGGCCTGGGAGGACGTTACTGTGCTAAAATTGGTGCGCCTTGGGATTGCGGGATGTAGCGCAGCTTGGTAGCGCACTTCGTTCGGGACGAAGGGGTCGCAGGTTCGAATCCTGTCATCCCGATGGGAGCTAGCCCTCAGCAGTTGCTGGAGGCAGTAGGTGCTGGAGACAGGCAGCAACATTGATGCGAAGTTGTTGCCCCAGCCGCAGCAAGCGGTGGAGGACTTCGCCAGGGATCCCAGGATCCCTGCGGAGCGCCTCTAATCGCTGCCGCTCTAGGCGCAGCAGGTAGAGCTCTTGGAGGCGATCCAGGCGGATAGGCAGGTTGAAATCGGCAGCTAGGCGCAGCCACTCTTCTAGGTTGTGGAGCTGTTCGCTGAGAGTTTCCAAGTCGGCTGCCTGGGCCAACTGCCACATCCCCCGCTGCAAGAGCCGATCCAAGACGCGGGCCGCCTCTTCCCGCCGCAACTGGCACCCCAACTGCTCCGCCTCGCGGGCAATGGCCCGCAACTCCAGCAGGTGATCCCGCTTGCCCTCTTCGATTTCCAGCGCTCGCAAGCTGCTCAACAGGCGCTGGTTGAGGGTGATCTGCGCAGCAGCCAACAGCTCCTCTGGGATTGGCAGGCCATCGGCCCGAAAAGCCATCAAAACCCCGTAGTTTTCCAGGTAGGTTTGGCGGTAGAGCTGGGCTAGGCGATCCAGGGTATCCTGGGTTAACCAGCGCAGCATCTGCTGCCGATCTTCCTCCGTCAAAGCGTTGAGGTCGAAGGTTTCCGGGGCAAACAGCTCTTGCAGGGTTAGGACCAGCTGGATGCGGCTGTGGGCTCCAGACAGCAGGCGAGCTTTCAACTGCTCGTAGCTGCGCCGTCCTGTAAATGGCTTGACGCCACATTGAAAGTCCCAGCCGCCCAGGTGGAGGAGAGCGTAGATGAGGTCATGCTCCTCAAAGGTGGTGGGAAAAGAGAGCTTCGCCCGCCCAACCAGCAGTGTGGATCCCCCTATAGCTAGGCGCTCCTGATCCAGCGGCTCCAGCACATACCCGGAGGAGCGAGGCCTGGTGTTGACCAGGGAAAGCATGGCGTGCTGAGCCACCAGCCGCTGCGGGCTAACTAGGCAGGGGCGCACCAGCGCCTGGTAAACCCCTCGGCCATCTTTGTAGAGCTCGAGGTTGCTGGGGGCTTTGCTCAAGCGGCGCAGAAATTCCTCCTCTAGATCCACGTCCGTCACTGCTGCTGCCAACTGAATGGCCCGCGCTGCATAGCGCAGGATTTGCACCCCCTCAGGGCGAGAGATCTCTTCAAAGAACCAGCCGCAACTGGTGAACATCAGTTGGCTGTAGCGCTGCATCTCCAACAGGCGCAGCACCTGCACCCGGTCTTCGGCACTGAGGCGGTGGCTCTGGTGCTCCTGCAAAAACGCCTCGCAGCGCTCCCGATCCAAGATCACCTCGATGTAGCGATCCCGGGCCAGCCAGGGATCCCGCAGGTAGGCCTTGGCCTCCGTCTCGTAGATCTCCACCAACTGATCCCGCAGCCAGTTGAGAGCCTCCCGCAGCGGTTGCCGCCAGCGCTGGTGCCAGCCTGGAACTGCCCCACAGCCGCAGTCCCGCGACCACCGCCCCACCCCGTGGGCGCAGCTCCAGGCCGTAACTGGCTTGAGTTGCACCTCCCAGGTGGGGGGATGGTGGCTAAGGAAATGGCCGTAGTTGCCCACCTGCCAGCCCCGGCGGGGAAACTCCTCGCAGAAAGCATAGGCCAGGGTACGCTCGGTGCCGCGTTTGTGGTGGCCAAAGGTCTCGCCATCAGTGGCACAGTTAATGAACTGGACTTCTCGGCCAGGGCGAATGGCCAACTGGAGCCGCTCCGCCAGCGCCTGGGTGCTGTAGACAATATCGCCAAAGCCAAGATCCCGAGAGATGGGGCCGTCAAAGAAAAAAACATCTAGGTAGCCGCTGCGATCCGGGGTAAAGCAGCGGTAGGGCCGGCTGGGATCGATCTGGCCCTGGCTGACATCGATCCATTCCGTTTGCCCCAAAGGACGAATACACTGCGCCTGGCTGGGGGCGAGGATAACAAAGCGGATCCCGCAGTCGACCAGGGCTTTAACCGTTGCTGCATCGATGGCGGTTTCCGCCAGCCACATGCCTTCGGGGAAGCGGCCAAAGCGATGCTGGAAATCGGCAATCCCCCAGCGGATCTGGGTGTACTTGTCCCGCTCGTTGGCCAGGGGCAGGATGACGTGGTTGTAGACCTGGGCAATCGCATTGCCGTGTCCCTCCAGCCGCTCGGCGCTGACGCGGTCGGCAGCCAGGATGCGCTGGTAGACCTCAACGTCGTGCTCCTCCAGCCAGGAGAGGAGGGTGGGGCCGAAATTAAAACTCATGAACTCATAGTTATTGACAATGCGCACCACCTGCCCCTGCTCATCAAGAATGCGGGCAAAGGCGTTGGGCCGATAGCACTCCGCCAAAATGCGCTCGTTCCAGTCGTGGAAAGGGCTAGCGCTGGGCTGGCGCTCAATGCGGTCCAACCAGGGATCCTCGCGCGGTGGTTGGTAGAAATGGCCATGCAGCACCACGTAGGGAGCAGTGGCTGTACTCCGCGGGCCTGGCGACTCAACCCCAGACCCCACTAAATCTCCTTGCCCGGACGGCGCCCCCGGCTGGGGGGAGTTTTTGGAGCCACTTGGCAGCATGAGACCTCACTCTTTGCCTGCCTTTAGAGCCGCTGCTAGAGGGGACAGGCCATATCCCCACGTTACCGCGATTGCCAGTGATGGCTGTTAATGTAGTTGGACAGAAACTTAAAAGGCAGCGCCTAGGAGGGTTAAGTCGCCTTCTCCCTTTTTGCCCTCCTGGGTCAAGGTGCTGCAAGTCGGGCTTGGGCTGTATGGTTGAACTCCTCTCACCTCGTCGCCGCTCCTTGGAGCAGTTGCTAGCTCGCTTAGGGTTCAAAGATCCCACCTGGCTAGAGCAATTGCGCTGGGATTTGCTGGATCAGGCTTTGATTCATCCTTCCCGAGATGGCCAGTGCAACAACGACCGGCTGGAGTTTTTAGGGGATTCCGTCCTACGGGTTTTGGCCACCGAGTTCTTGTTCCAGTCCTATCCTCACCTGTCAGTAGGAGAACTCACCGCAATTCGCTCCGATCTCATCAGCGATGCTTACCTAGCGGAACTGGCGGATCTGCATGGCCTAGAGCGTTACCTCGAGCTGGGATCTAGCTGCCAAAACGACCTGGCTGGTCGGGCGCGCCGCTTGGCGGATGCTTTTGAGGCCCTGCTGGGATCCCTGTACCTCAGCTGGGGCATCCACACCCTGTCTCGGCTCCATCCCTGGCTGGATCCCTACTTTCGCCAACGGGTGGAGCAGTGGTTCCAGGATCCCACCCGGCGTAACCCCAAAGCTGCCCTGCAGGAGCTGACCCAACGCTGGTGGGGCATTTTGCCAGAGTATCGCCTGGTGGCTGCCCAGGACCACCCGCCCCGCTTCACCATGGAAGTCTGGGGCCAAGGCCAATGCTGGGGCCGCGGCGAGGGCCGCTCCAAGAAGGCGGCGGAAATGGCTGCTGCTGCCCAAGCTTACCACTACCTGCAGGGGCAGAAATGGGCGGCTAGGCCGGAGGAGATCCCCAAGGCTGCTAAAACAAGCGTAGAGCAAGACTCTAGTTCCCCCTAGGGGCTAGCTGGATACGACGGTATGGATCCCAAACTGGAAGAACGTGCCCGCGAGCTGCGTGCTCTGCTACAGAAGGCCAGCATTGCCTACTACGTCCACGATGCCCCCATCTTGGAAGACAGCGTTTATGATCGCCTCTACCGCGAGCTCCAGGAGCTAGAGCAGGCCTACCCCGAGCTGATTACCCCCGACAGCCCTACCCAACGGGTAGGGGAAAAACCCGCCGAGCACTTCCCCACTGTTTCCCACCGCATTCCCCTCTACAGCTTGGAAAATGCCTTCAACCTGGAAGAGCTCAAGGAGTGGCAGGAGCGCCTGCTGCGGCTGCTGGGGCGTACTCCTGAAGAAGGGGAGCTGGAGTACGTATGCGAGCTGAAAATCGACGGCGCGGCCCTGGCCCTGACCTATGTGGATGGGCTGCTACAGCGAGGGGCCACCCGTGGCGATGGCCAGCTGGGCGAAGACATCACCCCCAATGTCCGCGCCATCCCCTCCATTCCCCTGCGCCTGGCCACGGCAGATCCCCCGCCGGTCTTGGAGGTGCGGGGAGAGGCCTATCTTCCCATTGCTGAGTTCGAGCGCATCAACCGGGAGCGCCGCTCCGCAGGGGATCCCCCTTTTGCCAACCCGCGCAACTGTGCCGCTGGCACCCTGCGTCAGCTGGATAGCCGCGTTGTTGCTGCCCGCAAGCTCAGCTTTTTTGCTTATGCCCTCCACTGGCCGGAGGGGTGGCCGGTTGGGGATCCCCCCCAAACCCAGTGGGAGTGTCTGCAGCGGCTGAAAGAACTGGGATTGCCCGTCAATCCCTTCTCCCGGGTCTGTCGGGGCCTCCAAGAGGTGGCCCAATTCTACGAACGGTGGCGGCAGGCTCAGCTGCCCTATGCCTGCGATGGCGTGGTGGTTAAACTCAACTCCCTGCGGCTGCAGGAAGAAGCAGGTTTTACGCAAAAATTCCCCCGCTGGGCCATTGCCCTCAAATACCCTGCCCAGGAAGTTCCCACCCGCATCCGGGCCATTGTGGCCAGCGTAGGCCGCACCGGAGCCGTCACCCCGGTGGCGGAGCTGGAGCCAGTGCTTCTAGCTGGCACCACCGTCAGCCGCGCTAGCCTGCACAATGCTGATCGCCTAGAGGAGCTGGATGTGCACATCGGCGACACGGCCATTGTGCGCAAGGCAGGGGAAATCATCCCCGAGGTGGTGAGAATCCTCAAGGAGCTGCGTCCCCCCGACGCCGTTCCCTACCGCTTGCCCAGCCACTGCCCCGAATGCCACACCCCCTTGGTTCGCCCTGCTGGTGAGGCGATAACCCGTTGCCCCAATCCGGAGTGCCCGGCCAAGATCCGGGGGCAACTGCAGCACTGGGCCAGCCGCGACGCTTTGGATATCGAAGGCCTGGGGGAAAAGCGGGTAGCCCAGCTGGTGGAAAAGCTAGGAGTGCGCACCGTGGCCGATCTCTACCGCCTCACCCCGGAACAGTTGGCCAGCTTGGAGGGGATGGGATCCCGCTCCAGCCAGAAGCTGGTGCAGGCCATCCAGCGCTCCCGCCAACAGCCCTGGGAGCGGGTGCTCTACGGCTTGGGGATCCCCCATGTGGGCGTGGTGACGGCCCAGATTTTGGCCCGGCATTTCCCTACCCCAGAGCTCTTAGCCCAGGCTAACGTTGAGGCCATCGCCCAAATCTACGGGATAGGGACAGAAATTGCCGAGGCGGTGGTGAGCTGGTTTGCCGATCCTGCCCACCAGCGGCTGCTGCAGGAGCTGGGGGAGCTGGGGATCCCCGCCCTGCCGCGGCAAAAGGCCCCTGCTGTTCCTCAGGTGCTGGCTGGGAAGAAGTTTGTGATTACCGGCACCCTGCCCACTCTCTCGCGCCAAGCGGCCAAGGCCTGGATTGAAAGCCGCGGCGGCAAGGTAACCACCAGCGTTAGCCGCCAAACGGACTATGTGGTAGTGGGTTCAGACCCTGGCTCCAAGCTCAAAAAGGCTCAAGAACTGGGAATCCCCTTGCTGAGCGAAGCCGAGCTGTTGGCCCTAGAGGGCGGTAATCTGCCTCCTTGACAGGGGCGGACCTCAAAAACTTTGGGCAGCCCAGCTTGTCCTAGCCTTGGAGATGGTTTATCATTCGACTCTGTGAGGAGTGGACGCCAGAGGGGGAAGCGGACGGAACAAGGACAGTCCCTTCCCCTTTTGGATTAAGGCCCTCTTGGCGGTGGGCAGTAGTGTTCCACTATCATGGAAGTAGCGGAGACGCATGTTTCCGTTCACTCCTCACACCATCCGCCGCTCGGCGTCAAGTCGAGCGGTTTTCCTATAGGCTTAAGCAAGCCAAGGGGGGCTAGGAGGGATCCCTGGCGAGGGAGATGTTAGACTAGGGGAGTTAACTCGGCTATAGTCAATTCCTCCCCCGCGACAGCGAGGGAACGCCCACTGCCCTTTCGGGTACCCACTTCACCAGCCACTAGCGACGAGGATCCCATGGCCAAGCAGGACTCCCACTTGAGGTGTTCTTTCTGCAACAAGTCTCAGGATCAGGTGCGCAAGCTCATTGCAGGGCCAGGGGTCTACATCTGCGATGAATGTGTGGAGCTGTGCAACGAAATTTTGGAGGAGGAACTCTACAACGGCAACAGCTCGGCAGCTGCAGCCCCTGCTGCCAACCGTCGGGAAGCTCCTAAAAAGCCTTCCCGCAGCTTGCCTTCCTTGGCTCAGTTGCCGAAGCCCCGGGAGATTGTGCAGTATCTCGACCAGTACGTAATTGGCCAAGAAAAGGCCAAGAAGATCCTATCGGTAGCCGTCTATAACCACTACAAGCGGCTAGCCGCCAAAGCCAACCCTGGCAGCACTGGGTTGGCAGAGCTGGAGGAGGTGGAGCTGCAAAAGTCCAATATCCTTCTCATTGGCCCTACGGGCTCTGGCAAGACCCTGCTGGCCGAGACCCTAGCCCGTCTGCTGGATGTGCCTTTTGCCGTTGCCGATGCCACAACCCTCACGGAAGCTGGGTATGTGGGGGAGGATGTGGAAAACATCCTGCTGCGCCTGCTGCAGGTAGCCGATATGGATGTGGAGCAAGCCCAACGCGGCATTGTCTACATTGATGAGATTGACAAAATTGCTCGCAAGAGTGAAAACCCCTCCATTACCCGCGACGTCTCCGGAGAAGGCGTCCAGCAGGCCCTGCTGAAGATGTTGGAGGGGACAATTGCCAACGTGCCGCCGCAGGGAGGTCGCAAGCATCCCTACCAAGATTGCATTCAAGTGGACACCTCCAACATTCTCTTTATCTGTGGGGGTGCTTTTGTTGGCCTGGAGAAGATCATCGAGCAGCGCATCGGCAAAAGATCGGTGGGCTTTATTAAACCAGGGGATCAGCTGGCAGTTACCCGCGAGCAACGCTTGGCCAATGCCCTCAAGGCCCTGGAGCCAGAGGATTTGATCAAGTACGGCATGATCCCTGAATTCATTGGTCGGCTGCCAGTGGTGGCCACCCTAGATCCCCTGGACGAAAAAGCCCTGGAGGCCATCTTGACGCAGCCCAAAAATGCCATCCTCAAGCAGGCCCAAAAGCTGTTGCGCATGGACGGAGTGGAGCTGGAGTTTGAGCCAGCTGCTATTTCTGCCATTGCCAAGGAGGCCTACCGCCGCAAAACCGGGGCACGGGCGCTGCGGGCCATTGTGGAAGAGCTAATGCTGGACGTGATGTACGAGGTTCCCTCTCGCCGCGACATCAAGCACGTGCGCATCACCGCCGAGATGGTAGAGCGTCGCTCTACGGGCGAGTTGATCCCTCACCCCTCCACCTTGCCCCAGCCGGAGTCTGCTTAGAGCTGCAGCCCTAGCCAGCCCGGCTGCATGGCTTATGATTGATGGTTGGTTTTAGAGCATGGGAGCGGATGGGGCGGGCAGAGCGGGAGTATGCGGTAATTGGGTTGGGACGCTTTGGCACAAGTTTAGCCCTCACCTTGATGGAGCGAGGGCACAACGTTTTGGGGATCGACCGCAGCCGAGAAATTGTACAGCGCTTGGCAGATCAGCTGACTCAGGTGGTGGCGCTGGATTCCACCGATGAAGATGCCCTGCGGGCGGTGGACATTCTCTCCTTTGACACGGTGGTGGTGGCCATCGGCAGTGATTTTGAGAGCAATTTGCTGACGACGGTAGCCCTTAAGAGTTTGGGGGTACGCAATGTTATCTGCAAGGCTTCGACGGAGCGGCAGCGTTCGATTCTCTTGCGGGTAGGGGCCGATCGGGTGGTGTTGCCAGAGCAAGAGGCAGGGCGGCGCTTGGCGCAGGTGCTAACAGCCCCAGGGATCCTGGACCAACTGGAGCTGGAGCCGGGCTATAGCATTACGGAGCTGGAGGTGCCGGAGGCCCTGGTGGGCCATACGCTGGCGGAGTCGGACTTGCGCCGCCGCTTTGGCATCACAGTTTTGGTAGTGAAGCGAAAACAATCGCTGGTGGTCTCGCCGCCAGCTGACTACCGGCTGGAGAAGGGGGATCTGCTGGTGGTGCTGGGGGCCAACACCAACATCTCGCGGCTGAATGAGATGTGAGGGAGGAAGGCGATGCAAGAGGACGCCGCCCCGCCGTCGCGCTCCAGGGAGTCTGAGGCAGGGGTGTCCCCCAGGCCGGAGGGTGCCCGTCGGTCGGTTGCTCCAGGCTTGGCTCTGCCTCCCTTCCCTGCAGTTGCAGCGAACCGCTGGCATCGGCTCCTAGTGGGGGACAGGCGTCGGCCGCTACCACCGCCCTCACGGCTGGTGGTGGGACTGGGCCTGCTGGTGGTGGTGGGGACTTTGCTGCTGAAGCTGCCAGGGATCGGGCGCGAGGAGCCTTTGAGCTGGAGTGAGGCCCTGTTTACAGCCACATCGGCCCTAAGCGTAACGGGACTCTCGACAATTGTGGCAGCAGAGGATCTCACTTTCTTGGGCCAGATCCTGTTGCTGCTCCTCATCCAAATTGGCGGCGTGGGCTTCATGGTGCTAGCGGTGGTGGTCTTTCAACTGCTTGGGCGGCGCATTTCTCTGCTCAACCGCCTAGCCCTGTGCAACTCCCTAGGCCTCATCGACCCGGGGGCGATTCTGGAATTGACGCGGCGGGTTCTGATTGGAGTCACCCTCATCGAGCTAGGGGGGGCCCTGCTGCTCTGGGTGCATTGGCGGGATCTCTACGGGCCAGGTCGGGCGGTTTTTCTGGCCATTTTTCACGCCGTCTCCGCCTTTTGCAACGCCGGGTTTGACCTATTTGGGCAGGAGGGGATCCCTACAGATGGCCTGTCGCTAGCGATCTTGGGCGCTCTCATTTTTATTGGCGGTCTGGGCATCCCCGTGTTGTCGGATTTGTTGACCTGGCCGCGGGGCCACCGCCCCTCCCTGCACACCCGCATCACTCTGGTTGTGGTGGTGGTCTTGCTCTGCGCGGGCGGCCTGGGCATGTTCTTGGCCGAAAGCTTGCCCGGCGGGTCGCTGCTGGAGGTAAGCTGGCCCCGTCGCTTGGGCCTGACGTTTTTTCAGTCGGTTTCGGCCCGCACTGCCGGCTTTGCCGGGATCCCCATTGAGGATCTGACCCCAGCCAGTCAGTTGTTGCTGATGGCGCTCATGTTTGTTGGGGCAGCTCCGGCTTCCATGGGAGGTGGCATGACCACCGGCACCTTGGCGGTGTTGGTGCTGGCTCTGTGGGGCTATGCCCGCGGCCTGCCCAGCGCCCAGATTGCCGGGCGCAGTTTGGATCCCTCAATGGTGCGCAAAGCGGCAGCAGTGCTGACGGTTTCCCTGTTTGTCGTGCTGTTGGCAGCGTGGCTGATTCTGATTACCCATAGCCATAGCGAGCTGGCTCCAGTGCTCTTTGAGGTGATCTCTGCCTTTGCCACCTGTGGCCTTTCGGTGGGGTTTACCAGCAGTCTCAACTGGTTTGGCCAGCTCCTCATTGTTTTGGTGATGTTCTGGGGCCGGCTGGGGGCCTTGACAATTGTCCTAGCTTTGGCCCAGCAGCAGCCCCGTCAGTTAGTGACCTACCCCGAAGAGGCAATCTTAATCGGTTAGTTAAAGCAGTCTTCGTTAGACTGGGGATCGGGGTTTTCTGTCTCTGGCGTTCTAGGAGCCATCCGTGTCCAAGTTCCTTTTAATTGGTTCTACCGAGCCCTACAGCGGCAAGTCAGCAGCCATCTTGGGTTTGGGCAAGCACCTGCAGCGGCAGGGGGTGAAAGTGACCTACGGCAAGCCAATTGGATCGTGGGCTAGGGAGGATGGCTCCCGGGGAGGGATGGATCCAGATATGCACTTTGTGGCTGAGAGTCTGGGGCTGGCGATAAACCAGATGCCTCCCCTCCTCCTCCAGCTTGACAAGGAGGCTTTGCTGGACCACATCCAGCAGTTTTCAAGGGATCAGCTGGCGCCAACCTGCTCGGTTGCCCCTCTGCTGGAGTTTGCCGCGGAATCGTCTGCGGATTTAATCCTGCTAGAGGGCCCCGCCGATCTCTACGAAGGAGAGCTGTTCGGCCTCTCCTTGGCCAGAATGGCCCAAGCCCTAGGTGCCCCGGTGCTGCTAATCAACCGCTATCATTCCCCCTTCGCTGTTGAGGTCCTCCTTTTTGCCCATCGCCAACTGGGATCCCATCTGGCCGGCGTGCTGCTCAACGATGTGCCGCCCGACCAGATGGAGCCGGCAGAGACCATCGTTCGACCCTTCCTCGAGGCCCAAGGGATCCCGGTCTTGGGCATCTTGCCTTCCCACCGCATTTTGCGCAGCATCAGCGTCGGGGAACTGGCGCGGCAATTGGAGGCGGAGGTGCTCTGCTGCCCGGATCGGATGGACTTAATGGTTGAAAACATTGCCGTAGGAGCAATGAACGTCAACTCCGCCTTGAAGTACTTCCGCAAGCTGGAGCACAAGGCGGTGATCACGGGTGGAGATCGCACCGACATTCAACTGGCTGCCCTAGAAACTTCCACCCTCTGCCTCATCTTGACCGGCAAGCTGCCTTTGGATCCCCGCATTCAGTCTCGAGCAGAAGAGCTGGAAGTACCGATCCTCTCGGTGGATTTGGACACCTTCACCACCATTAACCGCATCGAGCGGGCTTTCGGCCGGATCCGCCTGCATGAAGAGGTCAAAGTCCGCTGTATCCAGGAGCTCATGTCAGCAAACTTTGACTTTTCCCGCCTTTACGCCCATCTGGGCCTGACACCATCCCTCGTGTCGGCAGCGGGCGCATAAAAGCTGAGGCTTCTCTACCCTCCGGATTGCTCGTGTCTTGCACTTTCTCAGATTGCCTGCTATTTGTGGCTCCCCACCCGCTATAGGAGATATCATGCAAGTAATCATCACCTCAACACACCACTCCTCCCCCAGCTTTTCTGGGGGTTTTTATTCGCGCTTTTTGGGCAGACAACTTACAGGTTTATGCTGCGGGTAGCGCGAAAGCATACTTTTCCAGGGCCATCCACACTCAATAGCTGGAGGATAGAATGTAGCTTCTGCTGTCGGTTAGGGATTCCATCATGGCCAAAAGCTCACACCTGGGCAACCGCCAAGTAGCGCGACGGCTGGCGGATTGCCCGCGCAGTGGCATTTTTACCGATGGAGGATGTTCTCCCAACCCTGGACCTGGGGGATGGGCGGTGGTGGTGGTTCAAGATAACCAGATTGTGGAAGAGTTTTGGGGACGGGATCCCGCCAGCACCAACAACCGCATGGAATTGACCGGTCTCATTCGGGCCTTGCAATACTGCCGCGACACCCCGGACAACCGCATGGACACCATCTACAGCGACTCCCATCTCTGTGTGCAGACCTACAACGATTGGATGGAGCGCTGGGCAGCCCAGGGGTGGCGGCGGCGCACCGGGCCGGTGGAAAACTTGGATCTGGTGCAAGAGCTGCATCAACTAAAACAGCAATGCCCTCAGGTGCGGGTGGTCTGGCTCCCGGCTCATCGAGGTCTGCGCTGGAATGAATACGTGGATAAGCTGGTTGCCCGCGCCCGATCCAACTAATTTCCATGGACGGGCCTGGGATCACAGACAGCCTTCGAGTTCATTGCTTATGCTCAAGAGGACGGCTCGTTGCAGGTGTGGTATGCAGGTCCTCCTCCCTCCTCGGTCGCGTCCGCTCTCCCTCACGTTGATGGCAGTGGGGAGCTCTTGGCTTTTGGGCTCCTGCCAGCTTAGGGCACCCCAGGTGCAGTTGCCCGGCGATGTCCTGCCGGAGACGGCGCTGGTGCCCCAGTCAGCACCCTTAGTGCTGGCCTTTTCTACCCAACCAGAAGAGGCGCTGCGCACCCACCCTGACCTTTTGGCTCAGTGGGAGAGCTGGACGGACAAAGCTTGGGCTAGCGCCGGCCAGGAGTTCTCCCGCGAGGAAATCCAGGCCTGGGCCAGGGATCAATTCACGCTGGCGGTGGTGATCCCCAATCTAGTGCCGGGGGCTGCGGAGCCGGTGCCCGGGATCCTGTTTGGAGCTAGCACCCGCAACGCCGATCTGTCCAGGCAATTCCTGGCCCAAGTGCGGCAACAGGCAGAGGCGGAGGGGGCCAACTTCGAGCAGCGCCAGGAGCAAGGGGTAACTCTCCACGTGCAAACCAATGGAGAGCCGGGCGAACGGTGGGTGACGGCCGAGTTTGGCAACCGCTTCGTGGCCCTGGCCAACGACCCCAAGGTGATGGAGCAGGCGATTGCTGTCTATCGCGGCGAGACGGAGTCCATTAGCCGCGCCGAAGGCTTCCGCACTGCCGTGGGCGATCTCTACCAGAAGCCGGGCACCTTGGCTTTTGCCTACTTCAACTTCCAGGCCTTGCAGGAGGATCCCGAGTCTTTCCGAGATTGGACGCGGGACTGGGATCCGGTGGAGCTGGGATCCCTGCAGCCGCTGCGCTCTTTGGCTATGGCTGCCCACTGGCGGGAGCAGGGCCTGCAAATGCGCCTACTCACCCAACTGGATCCCCAAACTCCCCTGCTGCGCAGGTGGCAGCTGGCCCGGGGCGAGCTGATCCAGCGGTTGCCCGGCAATGCCCTGCTGGTAGTCACCACCCAGCAGGTTGCCCAACGCTGGCAAGCGGCTGTGGCGGAGCTGGAAAAGGATCCCCAGGCCAAAGAGTTCCTGGAGGAGTTGCGGTCTGAGTTCCGCGCCAACACCCGCCTGGATTTGGATCGAGACCTAATGGCTTGGCTGGACGGGGAGATGGCCTTGTTGGTAGCGCCCGATGAGCAGGCCCATCCCCTTTTGCAAGGGATGGGGGCGGCTTTGATCATCGAGAGCAGCCAAAAAGACAAGGCCAACGCGGCTCTGGCCCAGTTGGATCGGCTGGCCCAAGAGTCGGGCGCCCAGGTAACAGAAGCCGGCGGCCAGGTGAGCTGGGCGGATCCCTTGTTTAACCGTCCGCTTCTAACCCGTGCCTGGGAAGGCAACTACCTGATGGTTACCACCAGCACGGCGGCGCTGCAAAGCCTTGCCCAACGCCAGGGCCATCTGCTTCCTCAAACCGAGCCGCTGAAAACCCTCTACAACCAGTTGCCCAAGCCCAACTACGGCTACTTTTTGCTGAATTGGCGAGGCCTCCGCACGGTTCTAGAAGCCGCCTTGCCGGGTGGGCTGGCCAGCGTAGAGCCAGAAGCCCGCGAGCTGCTGACCCGCATCGATGGGGTGGGGATCACCAGCTACCCCGCCGGGGAGCACGCCTTTGGGCTGGAGCTGCTGGTTACCGTTCCGCCCAAGCCACAGCCGTAAGCTCCTTCTCCCCTCTCCCTTTGGGAGAGGGTCGAGGGGTGAGGGCTACAACAGGATCAGGACGTAGGTGAGGGCGTAGCGCACCAG
>NZ_JANSIV010000103.1:0-792 GCF_047502705.1 Synechococcus sp. H70.1 | reverse complement strand
CCTCGCGGCCTTCTTGCACGCCGGCAGGCAGCCAAGTATCTCCGTTGATCAAGCCCTTTTCCTGCCCCGGGACGTTGCTGGGCAAAAGATCCGGGACGTTGTTGGTCAAAAGGGCCAGGTCGATGTTGAGGGCCCGCACTGCCATCGCCTCGCGGCCATCGTAAAACACCGAATCTTTGAAGGGCACGCGATAGCACTGGTCGCCGACCTGGATCAGCTCCATCTGGTTGCTGTTGGGATGCTTGCCAAGCAGGTCGCTCCTGGGGCAAGAGGTTGAGGCCCTGGGCAATACCCACTCGTTGATGTTCTTGCGGGGCTGGAGTCTGATCAGCTTCAAGTCATCCAGCTCCTCCAAGTTGCAGCCGGGATTTCTGGGATCGCACAGGGCTCGATAGGTTGCCCTCGGTACCCAACTCTCACCATTAAATGGCTTATATGCCTCCCTCCGCCGCTTCTCCAGAGGATCCTCGTGGTTGAACCAGTCAGTGTTGTTTTCGGTCGTGTCAGGGAAAATGTAGCGCAGCGGCAGGTAGAAGCGGTTAGAGGCATTCAGATCACCCCTACGGCTGGCTTTGATGTCATCCCGAAGGATCTGAGCTACTGGATCCCCGGCGTTGGCAGCCGCCTCAATCCGCAGAATGTTGTCGGCCAGCATGCCCAACATACAGCCCGCCGTCTGCAGCGTGGTCTGGTCGGCCAGGCTAAGCTCTTCGACAGGCGTGCCTTTGTTAACCGTATCGATCACCCGCCGCAGCTCGGAGAAGTTGCCAAAGGCGGTGATGAACGGATCTG
>NZ_JANSIV010000102.1:0-4741 GCF_047502705.1 Synechococcus sp. H70.1 | reverse complement strand
AGTTCTACAGGTATGGCGGCGGCGGCAGGTTCAGTTTTTTATAAGAGACAGGGCCTTCTGGCACGGGTATCCCCCCCCCAGCACGAATACCTGGTAGCGCTGGGCCATCTTGGCCAAAAACTCCTCGGCCCGCTGCGCGATCTCCGGGGCAAGGCGGGCTTTTTCTGCCTCCGGCCCCATGAAGGCAAAGTTTTCCGGCAGGGTCACCAGCTCACACCCCCGGCGCGCTGCAAAGTCAATCCACTCCTCTGCCTGTTGCAAGTTGCTGGCTAGATCCGGGGTGCTGGTCATCTGAATGGCGGCTGCCAAGTAGGATTGCATAGGAAAACTCCAAGGAGACTCAAGAGATCCAGCCGTCTAGCCCGCCAGGTGCCACCAGCCCAGAGCAGGCCCCACAAATCGCACCACCACCCAGACAATGGCCAGGAGAATAATGCCGGCCCAAGCGCCCCGAGTTGTCCAATTGTAGATTGTGCGGGCCTGGGCTTTGGTAAGAGGAAGATCTTTGAGGTTGGGAAACAGGAGCTCCTGGGCGGGATCGGGGTTGTTCCGGGTTTTGCGGCGCTTTGCTTCGCCCATAGGCTGGCCTCCAATGGCTTTGGCCCAGTCGTGACTTTCATCTTAATTCCTCTGTGCCTCTCCTAGCTGGTGGGGTTGCAACTGCTGGGTCGGCTGAAGTTTAGGGGTACTTTGTCGGCCTTGGTGGAATGGGGGAGCCTAACTAGAAGCGCTGGTGTAAAAGCGCAGGGCAAAGCGCCAGAACAGATGGGATCCCCACAGCAGCCCCGCCGCCAGCAGGGCGGATCCCACAAGCCACGGCCATTGGGCTCGCCCCAACAAGGTTTCCGCCGGTACTGTGGTCAAGAAAGCCACCGGCACAACGAAGGTAAAAAACAGCCGATAGGCCACCGGATAGGCCACCAGGGGGAAGCGCCCCGCCTCCACCAAGCCCCGCAGCACCTCGGTAACGTTGTAGATCTTGACAAACCAGATGCTGGTGGCCCCCAGCATAAACCAGAGGCTGTAGAGGATGACCAATCCCAGCAAAAGGGGCACTAGACCCAGAACATAGGCCCAGGCCGGCAGCTGCAACTGGATCCCGGCGGAGAGAATCAGCACCAGGCCAAAGCCGATATCCACCAGGCCCCAGGGAGAGAACACGCGGGTTGACAGCCAAAACTGGCTACTAATGGGCTTGAGCAAGACAAAATCCAGGGTGCCCTCCTGCACCTGCTGCACAATGCGGTTTAAGTTGACGCTAAAGAGGCTGGCCGACACGCCCTGCAAGATAGTGAACATGCCCAAGACGATGAGCGCCTCCGGCCAGCTCCAGCCCCCTAGGCGGTGCCCCCGCTGATAGAACAGTGAAAGCCCAAACAGAGCCGACCCCAGACCGCCTAAGCTGCTGAGGCTGGCAAAGAAGAAGTTGGCGCGGTACTCCATTTCTGCTGCTACAGAAGTGCTCCAAAACAGCCACAGCACCCGCAAGTAGCGCAGCATTCGTTCTCTCTCCAATCTCAGCTTTTATTCCACTTACGGTAGCAGCGGGCGGTGATGAGATAGGGATGAAACACTTCTAGGAAATGGCTTTGCAGCACCTGAAAGAACTGCTCGACTTTTTGCGGGTCGTCTAGGTGGAAGGGAAATTCGCCATTAAACCCCTTGAAAAAGTACCAGTTGATCAACAACTTGCCTTCCGGCTTAAGCCAGGCGTAAAACTGACGCAACTGCGCTGCCGGATCCGGCAAATGTTCCACCACATCGAAGCAGATGACGGTGTCAAAGAGGATCCCTTGTGGGAAGGTTTCCGGGCAGTGGATCCGTTCGCTTAGACCTAGCTTTTCCGCCCGCAGTTGTACAAACTGCCGATGGATGGGGTTGATATCCCAAAAAATCACCTGCTCCACCGCCGGGCAGAGAGCTGCCCCAAGGGTGTGGGTGCCGATGCCACCGCCAAAATCCAGCACTAGCCCGCGAGCCTGATCCGCCACCAGGCGCAGAGTATTGCCGATGTAGTCGGTGCTGCTCAGGTGCCAAGCGGCCAAGTCCAGCAAATAGGCGGATCCCACCCGATCCCGGTAAAAGGCGTCTGCCTGATCCCACTCGAAGTCGCGCCGGCCCAGTTCCGCCAACTGTTGCTGCCCCGCCCGCAGCTTCTCCCGCAGCTCGCCAGGCTCAAGGCCGAGGAAGGATCCCAGATGGGCTTCCAGGTCAAAGGCATCTTGCCAGTAGTTGCTTAGCTTAGGAGGAATAGAAGGCACGGGAACCCAAAGCTTGTTAGGCTGCTGGCCTCAGGATACCGCAAGGCAGGGGATGGCGGTGAAGTCCTCCTTCTCGCTAACTTTCTCAGTGTCTTGCTGGGATCCCGGCTCAGGAGCATTGGGCGGCGTTTTCAAAAGAGCAGCCAAGGTCTGGGGACTGAAGTGGTCGGTGCTCCTGACAATGGCTGTTACCCTCGGCCCAAACCCGATCTTGTCAAAAAGCTGCAGCCGATGGGAGGCAACCCGTTTCCCATTGACGAACAAACCGTTGGTGCTCTGACGGGATCCGGGGCTGCCATCAAAGATGACGTAGCTGTACCCCGCTTGGTTTTCCTCAGGAACGCGGATGATGAGAGCGTGCCGGCGGGAGACAAAAGGGTCATAGAGACGGATGTGGTTGTTGGCTGCTCGCCCTACTGAGTAGTAAATCTTGTCCAACACAACGCCGCGCTGACCCCTTTGATCCTCAAGGATCAGGATGAGGCGAGGAGGGCCAGACTGGGAAGCATCCATGCTCATCTGAAACAGGGCCTAGCGCGGCCCGAAAAGGCAGGGAGGATGGTTGTCTCTCCTTGTCTTTGCTACAGTATACCCTGCCCCTTTGAAAGGGGTGGACAGCGCTTGCCAGATCCCGGCAGCGAAGCTCTTGCCCAGGGCAATTCTTCCCTCAAGCGCGGGAGGGGAAGGTTGCAGCTTGGCCTCAGACAGGAGATCATAGAGTCCTATCCCAGCCAAAAGTTCCCATTGACAGCGTGACGGTGGAACCCAAGCAGACTCAGTTAGATCCTCAAGCTCCTAGCCTCACCCCAGCTACTGCAACCATCAAAGCCCAGTTGGATTTGCTGTTGTTGGGCCTGGAGTCCCTGAGCGGGGAGATTTCCGAGGCCGTTCTGGCAGCAGCCAAGACCCTGAACTTGGAGGAGCACCTTGGCGATCGGGTGGCCCTCTGGCGTCTGCGCAACGCCAATCCCCTCCGCCGCACCAGCGGTGGCCACAAAAAAGTTGAGATTGAAGAGGCCCGCGCCCTGGCCAAGGTAATTGCCTATCTGGCAGCCCAGCAACAGGCTCGCATCCGCAGCACGCTGGAGCAGCTGGAAGCCGCCCTCAAACAGGAGCTCAGTCCCTTTCGTCAGCCGCTGGTGGGCGATTACCTGGGCGAGTTTATCTCCCACTACCGCAGCCGTATGGTGGATGGGGATGTGCGCGATGAGGATAGCCTTGCCGAACTGGCTCTGCGCATCTTGATTGAGCTACTGTTCTACAGTAGCCCCAGGGGAGCAGAGCGCCTCTGGAAAGCCTTGCTCAGCCGCCCTGAGATGGATCTGCCTGCTGGCAGCAACCTCGAGGAAGGGAAGGTGGAATCAGATGCTTTGCCCTCTTCCTAAGGCGGAGCTCTTCCTCTGACCCTGGAGTTCTTGCCGGCGTCCTTTGCTTGCCAGTTGCCATGCCCAGCCTCACCCTCACTCAAACCTATCACCAGCCCACCTCTACCCTCACTGTGCGAGGAGAAGCCCCCCTCCCTCGGCAGGGTATCGAGGCCTCAGCTACGCCGCCCCTGCAAGCGATTCAGAACAACTTTGAGTGTCAGTTGGAAATTCGCCAGGGAGAGACCACCAAGACTCTACGGGGAGACAGCGTTTGGCTCAAGGATTTGATCACGGTGATCGACCGCTACGTTGGATTCCAGCTCAGCGGTACGCCCAAGGGAGCTTTCAGTGGGACTGTGGCCATCCGTCCGCTGGATTTTATTTTCCACCGCCTCACAGTGCGGCAGGGGGAGGATCGCATTGCCCAGGTGGATCTGTCAATGACACAGTTGTATGACCTTCTAGAAAACCTCTCTCAGGCGGCCGAGGACCTGCCCCAACTGGATAAACTGGCAACGCCGCCGGCGCCAGCTTGGTATCGACAGCCCCCTGTCATTGCTGCCCTGCTGGCAGGCGGGATTGCCCTAGTGGCCGGGGTTGGGCTCTGGCTCAGCCGCAGGGATCCCTCCCCTCCCCCCTCCTCGCAACAGGGGCAGCTTACCGTGCCGGAAGCCTCTGGAGATCCTCAGCGGCGTCTGGAAAGCACCCTGGCCCAGCAGTGGCAGTCCCCTCCAGGTTTGCAGGAGCGTTTAGTCTACCGGGTAACGGTGGATGGGACGGGATCTCCCTTGGCTGCTGAGCCAGAGAATGCGCTAGCTCGGGAGCGTCGCGCCACCACTCCCTTTGCCAACCTGCCTGAAGTGGCGCCAGATCCCTTGCCGAGAGGGGCTAGGCAGTTTCGCGTCAGCCTGGGGCCAGCTAACCAAGTGGAAGTGGACACAGCAGAGTAGCTTGGTAACCCTCCGTCCCGCTACCCCGGACAGTGCCGAAAGCCAGTTAGGGGTGTCTTGACAGCGCCTTTGCGGGTCCAACTGTGGACTGCGTTAGTCGGTGGGAGTGTCAAGAGTAGACAGTGCACCGCTGCACTTACCTGATTCCCACCGCAACCCAATA
>NZ_JANSIV010000101.1:0-4742 GCF_047502705.1 Synechococcus sp. H70.1 | reverse complement strand
TATTAAATTGGGTTAAGCCTAAGACAGTGTTTAGTTTATTGCCAATGTCGATTAGTCTTAGGTTGATCTGCCTCAACTGAATGTTGGCAAGGATCCCGTTGATGATATCCACTCCCGGGATCCAGTTGCCAATGCTATTTGCGAGTGTCAAGCCCCCTGTTTCTCTCAGCCAGGCCACCACCTGCTTAGAAGCCACTTCTCGCACCACGCCGCCTACGCGCTCGTAGGTTCCATTCTGCAGGCCTTTCAGGATGGCTTCGGGAATCTCTAGGATGACTTGCTCGGCAACCATAAGTCAGGAGACCCTTGCGCTTGCTGCCGCTAAACTAGCACAGAGAAAACCCTCTGAAAATGCCTGCACTTGGAGAGTTGGCCAAGGCTTATTCTCAGTTGCAAGGGTAAGAGCTTAGCATGGAGATCCAGCCTCTCTCGCTGTTGCGTTGCCGCTATGTCTAAGCCTGCCGGTCGACTGGTTTGGAACCACTCCACCCACATTTCTGGGCTGATCCCTGTCCTGGAGCGCCTGACTCGACAACCGGGCATTAAAACTGTAACGCCGGGCGCCTTGTCCTGCAGTCGGGGGCGGATCCCTCAGTTGCAGTTGCGGATTTCCGTGCCCATTCGAGGGGGATACAAGTTGGTGGCCCGCAAGGGCAGCAGCGTGCAAGAGGTGTTTGTGGTCACTGATCTGAGCCAGTCGGAGCTGGAAGCAGCAATTCGCCGCTGTCTGGAGTAGGTTTGTACTCTGGGCGCGCTATGTCCCGTGCTAGCCTCAAGCCTGCCCGCATCAGCGCCGTCCTACCCGGATCCCTGGCGGCAAAGGTGGGCATTCAGCCGGGGGAGGCGCTGGTGAGCATCAATGGCGAGAAACCCCGCGACCTCATCGACTACCGTTTCCTCATTGCTGAGGAATATCTCTGCCTGGAGATCCTAGACAGCCAGGGGATCCCGCGCACCGTTGAGCTGGAAAAAGACGTGGACGAGGATCTGGGGCTGGAGTTTGAGACGGCTTTGTTCGATGGTCTCATCCAATGCAACAACGCCTGCCCCTTTTGCTTTATCGACCAACAGCCTCCTGAGATGCGGGCAAGCTTGCACCTCAAAGACGATGACTACCGCCTCAGCTTTCTCTACGGCAGCTACCTCACCCTCACCAACCTGACTGCTGCCGAGTGGGATCGCATTGCCCGCCTGCGCCTTTCTCCCCTCTATGTGTCGGTCCATGCCACCGACCCCCAGTTGCGCAGCCGCCTGCTCAAAAACCCGCGTGCCGGCTTGATCCTGGAGCAGTTGGCCTGGTTTCGCCAACACCGCCTGCAACTGCATGCCCAGGTGGTGGTTTGCCCAGGCTGGAACGATGGGGAGCAGCTAACTCGCACCCTTCTGGACTTGGCCGCCTTTGGCCAACCCATTGAAGGGATCCCGACCGTCCTCTCGGTGGCGGTGGTACCGGTGGGGCTAACCCGCTTTCGCCCTCCCCATGATGAGCTGATCCCAGTGGATGCTGCCAAAGCGGTGGAGGTGATTGATCAGGTGGAAGCGCTGCAGGCGCAGTTTCGCCAAGAACTGGGATCCACCTTTGCCTGGCTGGCTGATGAGTGGTATCTGCTGGCGGGTCGGGAACTGCCGCCGGCAGAGCACTACGAAGATTACCCCCAACTGGGGAATGGGGTGGGATCCCTGCGCTTGTTCTTGAGCGAGTTCGATCAGGTGCAGCTGCCGGCTGGGATCCCTGCTCCCCTCAAAGTCCTCTGGGTGGTGGGCAACGCTGTGGAACAGGCCTTCCAGCCTGTGGTCAAGCGGATGAACGGCATTCGGGGGCTGCAGTTGGACCTGTTGCCCATTGCCAGCCAATTCTGGGGACAAACCCTGACGGTAACCGGGTTGTTGACAGGACAAGACATTCTGGGCGCTCTGAAATCCGTTGAAAACTTGGCAAGCTACGATGGGCTACTTTTGCCCCAGATTGCTCTTAAGGATGGGGAGCGCTTCTTGGACGATCTCACCTGGCAAGAGTTGCAGGCCCAAGTCGGGATCCCGGTGGTGCGGGTGGACGGGGGTCCAGCGGGCTTGCTGCAGGCGGTGCAGGGGCTAGGATCAAGGGCAGCTCCGGGCCAAGGACGGTGAGGCCATGCAGCGGTTGCGGCGAGGGCTGCTCCTGTTGCTTTGGATTGGACTGGGGATCCTAGCCATCACGGCTTTGGCGTCTTTCTATGTGGATCTGGCCTGGTTTGCTGAGCTGAACGCCCTGCCAGTGCTGTGGACACGGGTGATGGCTCGCTGGGGGCTAGGCCTGGGCGCCTTTGGCTTTGCCCTGGCAGCAGTGGGATCCAACATCCGCGCCTGCTGGCGGGGTGCAAACCCAGCCTGGGCCTGGGCCATTGCCCTGGGGTTGAGCGGCTGCTTGGCCTGGTCTCTTTCTCGGCACTGGTTTACACTGCTGCTCTGGCTGCACCAGGTGCCCGTCGGGGAGTTCGACCCCATCTTTGGCCGCGATCTGGGCTTTTTTCTTTTCGGCTTGCCCTTTTGGGAGACGCTGCAGCACTGGTGTTTCAACTTGGTACTGCTTACTTTGATCACGACAGCACTCATCTACCTGGTGGAGCTAGGGCTATCGGAGCAGCGGCTGACCCTGGCCCTTTCCCTGTTTGCCCAGCGGCACTTGCTGATCCTGGCGGGATCCCTGTTTTTAATTCGCGCCTGGGGGCATTGGCTGGAGCGCTACGAGCTGCTCTACTCCACCCGTGGCGTTGTCTTTGGCGCTGGTTTTACCGATGTCCACGCCACCCTGCCAGCCACCACTCTAATGAGCGGGGTGGCTTTCCTGACGGCCATTGGCTTCTGGGTTTTGGCCCGCCAAGGGATCCGCCTCCGCCTTCCCTTTTTCAAATCCTGGTGCCCTGCCTGGGCCAGTTCCCTGCTGGCACCGGCTTTGCTTTGGGGGGCCTACCTGGGGTTTGGGCTGCTGACTACCCGGCTTTACCCGCAACTGGTGCAAACCCTTTTGGTCACCCCCAACGAGCTGGAGCTGGAGCGCCCCTACATCGAGCACAACATCCGCTTTACCCGCGCTGGCTTTGGCCTGACCGAGGTGGAGGTGAAACCCTTTCCAGAGGAGGGATCCCTGACGCTGGAAACCCTGCAGCAAAATCAATCCACCCTGCGCAACGTGCGCCTTTGGGATACGGAGCCCCTCTTGGTTACCTATCGCCAGCTGCAGGAGATCCGTCCCTATTACCAGTTTCCCGATGTGGATGTGGATCGCTACCGCATTGGCGGGGAACTGCGCCAAGTGATGCACGCTGCGCGGGAATTGGACTTTGCCCAGGTGCCGCCTGCTGCCCAAACTTGGGTTAACCAGCGGTTTTTCTATACCCACGGCTATGGCCTCACCCTCAGCCCGGTGAACGTAGTTACCCCAGAGGGGCTGCCGGACTTTTTTCTCTCGGATATCCCACCGCGGGTTTCTCCCCGCTACCCGGAGGTGGCGCAGGTGCTGCGGGTGGAACAGCCGGCTATCTACTACGGCGAGCTGACCACTACCCATGTGTTTGTGGGAGCCGAGGCAAGGGAGCTGGACTATCCCGCTGCCGATCGCTATGTCTACAGCAGCTACCGCGGCACGGGCGGCGTGCCCATCCCCCACTTCTGGCAGCGCTTTCTCTACGCCTGGCACTTCCGGGATCTGCGCATTCTTCTCAGCCGCGAGCTTTCCTCTACCACCCGCTTTCTCTATCGCCGCCAGATCCGGGAACGGGTGCGCCAGGTGATGCCCTTTTTGCTCTACGACCGGGATCCCTACCTGGTGATTCAAGGGGGCAAACTCTACTGGTTTTTCGATGCCTACACCACCAGCAGCCGCTACCCCTACTCGGAGCCTCTGCCCGGCTTCCCCTTCAACTACATCCGCAACTCCGTCAAGGCGGTGCTGGACGCCTACAACGGCAGCATTGACTGGTACATTGCCGACCCCCGGGATCCCCTCATCCAAGCCTACGCCCGCATTTACCCCACCCTGTTCCAGCCCCTAGAGGCCATGCCGGAGCCGCTGCGGCAGCACATCCGCTACCCCCAGGATCTCTTCCGCCTGCAAGTGCAGCAATTTGCCACTTACCACATGACGGATCCCCGTGTTTTCTACAACCGGGAAGACCAGTGGCAGATCCCCAACCAGTTCCGCAAGCAGCGGCGCCTTCCCATGCAGCCCCAGTACCTTGTCCTCACCTTGCCGGAGGAAAACCAGCCTGAGTTTGTCTTACTTTCCCCCTTCACTCCCCTCAACAAGCAGAACATGGTGGCTTGGATGGCTGCCCGCTGCGATGGGGAAAACTACGGCAAGCTGCTGGTGTATGAGTTTTCCAGGCAGCGCCTCATCTACGGGCCAGAACAGGTAGAGGCGCGGGTCAACCAGGATCCCGCCATTTCCGAGCAAATCGCCCTCTGGAACGAACACGGGTCGCGGGTGAACCTAGGCACGCTGCTGGTCATCCCCATCGAGACCTCGCTCCTCTATGTCCAGCCCCTTTATCTCGAGGCAGAACAGGGCCGCCTGCCCCAGCTTACCCGGGTCATCGCCGCCTACGAAGACCGGGTGGTGATGGAGCCAACCCTCAGCCAGGCCCTGGAAGCCCTCTTCTCCTCTACCGACAGCCGCCCCTCCAACCGCTGAGCCAGGATTCCTGAGGAAGAGTTGACAGAACTTAATGGATGGTTTAAGGTTGGGTTGTCAATCTTCGCACTTC
>NZ_JANSIV010000100.1:1964-28156 GCF_047502705.1 Synechococcus sp. H70.1 | reverse complement strand
TGGTACACCTCGGGCCGGAGCGAGAAAAACGTTTTCCCTGCCCCGCGAGGGAAGCTGCAGCCAGCCCAGGACGGCAGCTCCCACCCCCCCAAGACAAGGCCCAGGCCCAGCAGCCAGCTTCTTGCAATTGCCAAAGGCTTCATCTAGGGATCCCCCTCGACGGCGCCGCCAAGGGGGATTGTACCTGCAGAGCTCCGTTTTGGGCCTTCGTCTCCATCCACCTACACCCTCTGGGCAATAGCCGGCAAACCTACGCGGGCCCGGAATTGCCGGGCTGCCGTCAGCGCCCCATAGGGATCCCCCTTGTAGAGGCCATAGTGCATCAGGGACAGGCGCCGCAATCCCAGTTGCGACACCTCCTGCAGCCACTCGGGCCGGCTCATGATCTCAAAATCCACTTGGACGGTGTCGGCCCGGCCACCGTTGGGGTGCTTGTCCTTAATCGAGGGCTCGTAGTGGGCCAGCATCAGGTTGCGGTGGATGGGGGCAAAGAGACGGCAGCAGAGGCGGATCTGCTCGGGGTTACCCGGATCTGGGCCGTTGAGCTCTGGGTTGAACTCCCCCGGCCGCCGCTGGCGCATCGACTGGAAGGCGATCCCGTCCATTTGGCTCATCGTCTCGGCAAAAGGCTCCACCATGCTGCGCCCTGCCCCCCGGCGGGGATCGTCAAAGGTGGCAATCCAGCCGCCCCAGCAGAGGGCCACCTCGGCCTCGGGCAGCCGCTCCTTGATGGCCTGGCGGGCTCTTAAGACGTTGCGCATGAGAGCCTGGTAGTAGGGGGCAGTGTCGGCGTTGTAGGTATCGGCGGGGATGCGCCAGTAGGAAAACTCAGTGGCCAGGCTCCAGTAGGTGGGTCGGCCTTGGGGGTTGGCTTGGGCAATATACCCGGCCAGCTCGGCTACGTCCTGGATAAACTGTGGCGAGAGGTGGTAGTCGCCGCAGGGGCGAGTGGTGTCGTCTTCCCAGGTGATGATGTGCAGGCTGTAGCCCCGCTCAAACCACTGCCGCAAAAGGCCCGCCTGGTGCCAGTTGCGCCAGAAGGAGAGATCCCCCTGGCGGTGGTCAAAGCTGTTGAGCCAGCCACTCAAGAAATGGGGATCCCAGCCCCGCGCCACCGCCGCCACCTGCGGATCCGACTCGATTTCCCAAAGGAAGCGACCGGGATCCTCGCCAATGCCCACCTCCCAGCGGGCCAAGAGCTCTGACAAGTTCCGGTTCCCCGTGGCAACGTTCTCGGAGCCCTGACCACAGCCGGCAACTCCAGAGGCAGCCAGCAGCGCTCCGCCCATCTGCAGCACCTGTCGCCGCGGCCATTGCCGTTTCCAGGTCATCTCGTCTCCTCCTCAAGCTCTGCCTGGCGGGCCCACAGCCGCACCTGCGGGGAGCTGTAGACCTCCCTAAAGCCCGGCAGCCCCTCAAAGGTAAGCTCAGGCCAAAATTGCAGGATGCGATCGGCGCTCCGCAAGGGATCCGCCGGCCCCGCCACCAGCAAGTAGTCCACCCGCTCCTGGGGGTGTTGCAGGGCCAAGGCAAACTCGTACTGGTGGGGAGTAAGGAACAAGCGGGGATCCCCCGCCCAAAAGATAGCCTCAAAGTGGATGTCGTCGTCCACCAACACCTTCTCGCCAGGCAAGAGGTGGCGGCGGAGATATTGCCCTACCTGGCGCTTTGCCTGCCGCTGCTGGCGCCACGCTGCCAGGACCTGCCCCGCGGAGGTCACTTCGTAGAGGTCTTGGGCCGCTTCCAACTCACGGCTAAGGGGCGCCACCCCTGCCACCAGCCGCTCCCAGAGATCCCGCTCCTCAACCACCAGGGGCGCCAAAAATCGTGGCTCTTGGCTTAGCCCATAGCCGGCGGTGAGGCAGTTCAGTCCCAAAAGGGCAGTGATCAACAGCCGCTTGGCCCAGCCGGGGCCGGCTCCGCGGACTAAGTAGGCCCCCATCAGCAACGGCAGCGGCACCCAGACGAGAGCAAAGCGGCTCAGCTCCGGCAAAAACAGCCCCTGCCCCAGGGAAGCCAAGAGGATCACCAGCGGTATCCCCCAGATCAAGGCCCCGACCCAGCGGCCCAGCAGGGATCCCATCCCCAAGAGGAGATAGGCAGGGGCCAGCACCGCCAGCCACTTCCCCAGCTCCACCAACCCCCGCCAGCCGCCGGCCTGCTGCAGGTCTTCCCGCAACTGCGGCAGGCGCAGGCCGCTACCCACCTGGTAGGTAAAAGCCCAGGGATCCCCCACCGCCAACCAGTTGACATACAGCCAGCTCAGGATCAGGGCCAGGCTGATAAACCCCACCACCAGCAGCGAGGCCCAGCGAAACCCCCAAGATTGGCGGCGAAAAGCCACCAGCAGCAGTCCTGCCAGCCAGGGCAACAGCCAGCCGCTCTCCCAGCGCAGCACCATCAGCGGCCCTAAGGCCAGCCCGATGAGCAGCAGCCGCAGGGTAATCGGCAGCTCGTCCTTCTCCGCTGCTTGTTTCTCGTTGGCCAGAGGGAACAACAAGGCCATGTTCACCCCCACTAAAAGCGAGGTGGCCGTCCAAACGGGGCTGCGCAGCAGCATCAGGAGCAAAGCCGGCTGCAGCAGCAGCAACAGGCCCCACAGCCAGCGCCACCCCAAGCCGACAGGCAAACGGCGCAACTGTTGCCCCATCCAATCCAACACCAGGGATCCCAAAATGGCCTGCAACACCAGCGGCGAGCGCCCCAAAATGGCCGTGGCCAGCACCAGCGAAGGGGGAAAGGTGGTGCCGACAATGGGCAGGCGCGGATCCGGCCCCAGGACGGCTACGGATCCCTTGTAGCCAAGAAACTGCATCTCTAGGCTCACCCAGCCCCAGCCTTCCTTCAGCCCCCACAAGAGGCCAGCCAGGAGCAGCAAGGGGATCCCTACCGGCGCAACGAGTCTCAAGATAGCTTTAAGCCGGTTTACAAACATCTATGCCCTATGAACGAGTTTCGCCAAACTTGACGGCCTAGGGCATTGGAACACCCTAGTTAATCCTAAAAGCAAGTTTTGCAAAAACTATTAGGAATGCAAGGGATTGTTAGTATTCCCCTTCTCGAGACTTTTTTTTCTACGAGTTTTGGCGTATTGGGTTCAGCAAGATGGTCGATGGAAAGTTACCGCGCTGCAGGTGAGGATGTGAGAGTCCCTGAAGTGGAACAAGGTGTAACCTCAATGCTACACTCTGTGCGGGACATGAACGACGCGGCAATTCCGGCACTGGAGCTTTTGCCCTCCCAGGCTCAGACCCGACCCTGGGGAGCCTTCTGGATCTTGGACGAGGGCCCAATGTACAAAATCAAGCGCATCGAGGTCAAGCCTGGCCATCGCCTTAGCCTGCAGATGCACTACCACCGCAGCGAGCACTGGATCGTAGTTCGGGGCACGGCGCGCGTTACCCGGGGCGAGGAGGTGGTGCTGCTCAACTCCAACGAGTCCACCTACATTCCCCCCTGCACCAAGCACCGTCTGGAAAACCCCGGCACCATCCCTCTGGTGATCATCGAGGTGCAGAACGGGGAATACTTGGGGGAGGATGACATCGTGCGCTTTGAGGACGACTACGCCCGCGCTTAGGAGAGTTCCCAAAGAAGGGGGGCTCTCTTGCGGCCAGTTCATCACTCTTGCGCCATATACTCCTAGAAGTTTGGCGACTGCCCCCGCCGCAGGTGTAGGCTTTTTCTGTCGTCGGAGCAGGGGCTAGGGATCCCGCAGATGGCTAGGGTAAGGCAGAGAAGAGGAGGGTGGGGACTGTTGGTGGCTGGCTTGCTCTGCTGCGTGCCAACAGAGGCAGTGCGGGCGGAGCCCCTTGCTTTCCAGAGGCTGGGCTATGAGCGTTCGGTGCTGCTGCAGGGATCCAACCCGCGCCTGGATGTCACCGTCCCTGCGCCCATCAACGGCATCGACCCGGAAGCCAGCTTTGTGCAGTTGCGCCTAGAACCTTCGCCGGTGCTCAAGCCCACTTCTACCGTGCGGGTGCTGATTAACGACGAGCTGGCGGGGATCTTTCTGGTGCAAGATCTACGCCAGGAGCCGGTGGTGCGGGTGCCGATCCCTGACCTGCCGCCGGGTGAGCGCTTTATCACGGTGTCGGTGCAGCCGTTTTTGAGCATTAGCGACGACATCTGTGCCGACCTCAACACCGGCAACCTGCTGCTGAGGGTAGGGCGGGACAGTTTTTTTGAGCTGGTGCCCCGCGTGCCCGATGCTACGGTGGCCGGCTTTCTGCACCTGATGTACCCCCAGCTCACGCTGGTGGTGCCCGCCAACCCCTCTCCTGAGGTGGCGGAAGCAGCGCTGGGCCTGTACAGCTTGCTGGCCCACCTCTTCCCTCAGACCCCCATCCTCTGGAGCAACCGTCCAGGGGAAGGGCCTCAAGTAATTCTGGAGCCGGCCAACTTTACCCCCCACCTGCAGCATCAGATTACCCCAGAGGGATCGCGGCTGCGGGTGGCCGCCCGCCGGGAGGCCATTCTTGCCCTCTATGAAGAGTGGAAGCGGGCGGGGCTGGTGAGCCGCGGCATCCGGGTGGCGGCGGTGGCGGACTGGGAGCGGGCTCTCAAGGCCAACCGCCTCAGCTTGCGGGAGTTGGGGATCGTGGATCCCCTGCTGCGGGGCTTTGGCAGCCAGTCCTTGGTCTTTAACTTCAACCTGGCGCAGTTGGGGGGGCGCCCGCGGGATCTGGCGGCCCAACTGGATGTGATCATGAACCCGGTGGATGGTCGGGCCGGGGATCGCCTGACGGGCTATGTGTTCTTGAACGGCGTTCTGCTGCGCACCTACAACCTCACCGGTCGCAGCCAGCTCAACGAGACCGTGACCCTGCCCACCCGCCTGCTGCGCCGCTTCAACCAACTGGAGCTGCGCTTTGACTACGGGGCCAGTCCCGGCAATTGCCAGGGATCCCTGACGCCGCTGACGGTTCAGGTGCGCTCGGATAGCTCCGGCTTTCTCTGGAGCGGCTACCAAGCCCCCAGCGGCGAGCTGCAGGAGATCCCGGCGGTGCTGCAGGGATCCGGACGGGTTTGGCTGGGGGATCCCCAATGGCTGCCGGCTGCCGCCTACCTGGTGGGGGCCTTGAGTCGGCTGGCCGCCCGACCGCTCCTGCCCACCCTTCAGTTTCTGCCCCAGGAAAAGACCAAACTGGAAACAGGCGACTTCGCCTGGCAGATCCTTGTCGCTGCCCCGGAGCAGGTGGAGCTCCCTTACAGCCCCATCCGGCTGGGATCCCAGTTCGAGATCCTCAACCCCTTGAACCACCAGGTGGCCCTGGCCGCCCAACCCCAGGAAAACCTCGGCCTCTTGCAGTACTTTTTGCTCCAAGGCAGGCCCACCCTTTGGCTGTCCTGGTGGGGATCTGATCCGGCCCTGGCAGAGCGCCTCAGCCGCGGCCTTGCCGATCCACGCACCCGCCTGGCCAACCAACTGCAGGGAAATGTGCTCACCTCCTACGCCGCCACTCCCGCCCTCACCCAGGTGCAGAGCTGGGATCTCACCCCCCAAGGCTACCGGGTGCGCTACCCAGGCCGCTTCAGTTGGCAGCTTTTGCTGTGGCAATACCGCTATTGGCTGGTGCTGCTGCTGGCTATTCTATTGGCAGTAGGAGCCTGGAATGTCTATCGCCGCTTGGCCCGCCCCCCCGAGTCGCCCCTCCCTTCCTAGGGGGGGCTGGGCATGGGCTTGCGGTTGAGCCAGACTTGAGCCAAGCCGCGGGTTTTAGGCCATGCTCCAGTCCCTCAAGTCCTCGCTTTTGCGCGCGGGCTATCTCACCCGTCAGCAACTGGCGGCAGCGGAGGAGTACCGGGAAGAGGTGGGCTGCTCCTTGCCCAGGGCTTTCTGGAGCTTGCGGGTCATGCATCCCGGCAAGTTTGCCGACCTGTGTCGCCAGATTTTGGATCGGCCCAAGCTGCGGGACTGGCTGCTCAAGCAGCCTCTAGATCTAGAGCTGCCTTGGCTAGTGGAACCCAGCGATCTCCTGCCAGTGCGCTTTTTGCCCTGTGGCTGGCTCAACCCGCAAACCGTTGTGGTGGCCACGGAAGAACCCGGCTATCCCGGCGTCTGGCAGGCGGTGAAACGCCTTTGCCCAGAGGCCGAAAAGCTGTGGGAGATCCCGGCCACCGAAAAACAGATCTTGACAGTTATCCTCGAGCGCAAGCTGGCTGCTGAGCTGCTGGGCAGCCGTCTCACCCTGGAGCAGTGGCAGCAGGCTCTAGAGATCCGCCGCCGCACCGGATCCAGCCTGGGGCAGGTGCTGACCCGGCTGAGCTACCTCTCCACCCGCGAGTATCTCAGTATTCTGGCCCATTTGCTGGGCTACCCTTCCGTCTCGGAGCTAATGGGAACAGGGCTGCTCTACCGGGACGAGAGCCTGAGCCGCCAGTTCGATCCGGAATTGATGATGCGCCACCTCTTCTACCCCCTGAGCTGGAGCGACGAGAATACCCTCACCGTGATGGTCAACGACCCCCTGGACTGGGCGGTGGACGAGCTGCTCTACAGTTGGCGGCCAGGGCTGCGGATAGAAAAGGTGCTGGGCACCGAGCAAGATATCACCCAGCTCCTCAGCCAAGATCAGGGATCCCGCTTTAGCCAAGAGGCGGTGTACAAGCTGCTGACCCGTCTGCCGGAGGAATCGGCCTCGCGGGTGTTTACCCCCTCGCAAATTGCCGTCGGCTATGGCCTGCTGCTGCTGCTGCTGTGGGGCTTGGCCAGCGCCCCCTGGACAACCCTGACGATCTTAGTACTTTTGATTAACCTCTTCTACGTTGCTTCGATTCTCTTCAAGTTCCTGCTTAGCCTCGTGGGATCCGCCGATCGCTTCCACCAGATTACCGACGAGGAAGTGGCCGCCCTCGATGACCACAGCTTGCCCATCTACACCATCCTGGTGCCGGTCTACAAAGAGCCGGAGGTGATGCCGATTCTCATCAACTCCCTCTCCAAGCTGGACTACCCCCACGAGCGCTTGGACGTGCTGATCCTATTGGAAGAAAACGACCAGGCCACCATCGAGGCCGCCCGCGCCGCCAAGCCACCCCGCTACGTGCGCTTGTTGATCGTGCCGGATAGCAAGCCCAAGACCAAGCCCAAAGCCTGCAACTACGGCCTGGCCTTTGCCCGCGGCGAATACCTCACCATCTACGACGCCGAAGACATCCCCGACCCGGATCAACTGAAAAAAGCCATCATTGCCTTCAAAAAAGGGGATCCCAGCTTGGTCTGCGTTCAAGCGGCCCTCAACTATTTCAACCGCAACGAGAACTTTCTCACCCGCATGTTTACCCTGGAGTATTCCTATTGGTTTGATTACCTGCTGCCGGGCCTGGAAACCTTGAAAATGCCCATTCCCCTGGGGGGCACCAGCAACCACTTCCGCACCGACCGCCTGCGGGAATTGCAGGGATGGGATCCCTTTAACGTCACCGAAGATGCCGATCTGGGCATTCGCGCCAGCCAGCACGGCTACACAGTGGGGGTGATCAACTCCACCACCTACGAAGAGGCCAACTGCGCCCTTAAAAACTGGATCCGGCAGCGCTCCCGCTGGATCAAAGGCTATATGCAGACCTGGCTGGTGCACAACCGCAACCCGCTGCGCTCTTTGCGCAAGCTGGGCCTCAAGAACTGGCTGGCCTACCAATTTTTTATCGGCGGCAGCTTCTTCACCTTCCTCACCAGCCCCATCATGTGGCTGCTGTTTTTCTACTGGCTGCTCACCCGCGCCCATTGGCTGCAAAACATTTTTCCCAGTTGGCTAATTTACTTGGGCTTGTTTAACCTCTTGGTGGGCAATGCCATTGGGATCTACTTGAACTTGGTGGCCGTTTTTCGGCGGGGCTACTACGATTTGGCTTTCTATGCTCTTCTCAACCCCATTTACTGGCAACTGCACTCCATTGCAGCCTACATGGCCCTGTGGCAGCTTTTTACCAAGCCCTTCTACTGGGAAAAAACCATCCATGGCCTAAGCAAATTCACCCACGCCAAAGTGCAGGAAGCCAGCCACAAACCCGCCTAGGCAGCCCCCTTCATCCCTACAGCAGGCAGTACCTACTTCCCCTCTCCCAGAGGGAGAGGGGCTAGGGGTGAGGGAAGCGCTAGAAGCCGTAGTCAGAATCGACGACGACAGCACAGCCGCGTGGGTGGCGGCAGCCGGCCATGATCACCTGGACGGCGAAGCTGCCCTCATAGGGAGCCTGGACGATGGGAAGATCGTCCAAGAGCGTATCTTCGGCTACCCACCGACCGTTGCGATCGTAAAGCACCAGATCCACGTCGTGGCAGTCGAGGTCGCACTCGGCCCAGATGTTCTCGCCCTGGTAGAAGTAGCCTCCAATCCAGGTCGATTGCCCGTTCAGTAACCACAAGCTCCTTTGGGCCCACGCTTCACCACCACCCAGAGTTGCAGCCGCCCCGATTATGCCCGCTGCCAGCCAACCCCGCAGAGAAATCATCGGATTTTCCTCCTTCCATGAAGTTTCCTTTACCGCAACAGGGATCCCTGCCCGCACCTACACGCTAGCATTAAGGTTTTCGCTTCCTGGCTGATTGCGATCACAGCCGACATCTTCCTTACAAGCTGCAAAAAAGAGTTACAAAAAGGGATCCCAACTTGCGCAGGGATCCCTGAATTTCGATCAGAATGAGACTGAGAAAACCTGCCCAAAGCCCTTGACTCACTGGGGCAGCACCAGTTCTCCGCGGCGCCCGAGGGGATCGGTGAGGACACTGCCGGTGGGGCCCTTGACCTGAAGGGTGCAGCGGCTGTCGGAGACTTCGATGACGGTGTAGTTGGGCACCGCCAGCTCCAAAAAGCGCAGGTTGCCTGTCGTTACGCCAGGGATCCCGCTCACTTCTGGATTGGCAGGGTTCACAGGGGCGAGAAAGCCATTCACAATCCGGTAGTAGAGGCGGCTGGCGTTGGGGATCCCCAGTTGGCTGCCCAGCTCGTCGATGCTCAAGGCGGTCACGCTGCGCCCGGTGGGGCCAGTCCACACCTCCCAGATGGGGTTGCTGCTGCCGGGGTTGACCTGGCCGATGAAGCCGGCGTGGTTGTTGCCACTCAGGAACACCACGTTGCGGATGTTGTTGCGCTCAATAAAGTCGATCACCTCCTGCCGCTCCAGCCAGTAGCCCTCCCAGACGTCGTTGGAGCGGAAATAGGTCACCGTGATGGGAAACTCGCTGACGATGAACTTGTAGGTGGCGGTGGAGCTGCGCAGGCCGTTGAACAACCACTGCTTTTGGGGTTCTCCCAAAAGAATGCGCGGCGTGCGGCGCAGCAGGTTAAACAGCGCCTCTTCCGATCCCGGCGGGCCGAAGAAGAGGGTCTCCTGCTCGGGCGTGAGGCGGAGGCCGGCCAGTTCCAAAAAGCGCTGCCGGGTCAAGCCAGGGGGCAAAATGGGCAGGATCGGGGTCACAGCAGCCAAGTCGCGGTACTGGCGCAGATCGAGGATAAAGACTTCGGCGTTGGCACCGTAGCGGAAGCTGCGAAACACCCGATCCCGGCTATCTACCCCCGGTACATCCGTCAAGTTGGGGGTGATGGGGTTGTACTCAAAAAAGGCTTGGTAGCCCAGCACCCTGAGATCTTCCACATCGCGGGTTTGCCCGGTGGCGTCGTTGAGCTGGACGGCGCGGCCGCCGCGGGCCTTCTGGCCGCTGTAGTTGTCAATCACCTCGTGGTCATCCCAGTTAACGACAAAGGAGGTGCGACCGAACAACTGCGCAAACTCCGGCCCGGCATACTGGGGATCCCGCTGATCCCGATAGAGGCTGCGGTAAAACTCCAGCGTCGGTACCGGATCCAGCCCCAGCCAGAAGCGATCCGCGTAAACGGTGTCGCCGTTGAAGGCGATGAAATCAATATCGCCGCGGTTAACCTCTGCCAACAGGGCCGCCCCAATGGGGAAAGGAGGTTCGTTGGCGCAGCTAATGTGCAAGAAGCGGATGGGCCGCCCATCGCCTGGAGCCGGCAGGGTGCGGAACTGGCCCACAGGGCTGGTAAACCCGTCGCTAACAAAACGGTAGAAATAGCGCTGCGCCGGCCTCAGGCCGGTAACAACGGCGCGGGCAATGTAGTCGCCCGGCTCGGTGCGGTAGTTGCGACCGGCCACGCGGCGGGCAGTTAGCGCAACCTGCTGCAGAATGGGGTTGAACTCGGCATTTTCCGCCACCTGCAGCGTCACAGGCACCGTATCCACGCTGCTGGCCGGCACCACCCGCGTGGAAAGCACCGCCCCCTCGGAGGTGGGATCCCCGGCAAACACCCCCTGGGGAAATCCCGGCTCTCCCAGGGGCGGGATAGAGGAACTGGAGGTGCCCCCACAGGCGGCTAGGGCGGCTGCCCCACCGCCAAACATCAGCAACTGCAGGAAAAAGCGACGGGAACTCAGGGAACTCATAAGGCTAGCCTCCGCAACGCCAGCATCCGCAACCATAGCCAATTGCCCCCAGTCAAACATCTTTGGGCTTGAACTGAGGTTGTGGGCTGGTGAAAACTGGGTTAGCTTCTGTTTAAGAACGCTGACCTTCCTGTCCTAGCTTTTTGCAACCCTTGGCAGCTTGAATCCCTACCCAACCTGGCTGCGCAACTGCCGCAGCAGCCGCTCGAACTCTTCCGGCAGGGGGGCAGTAAACTGCAGCGGCTGGCCAGTGCGCGGGTGGACAAAGGAGAGCTTCCAGGCGTGGAGAGCTTGGCCGCTGAGTTTGACGGGGCTGGTTTTGCTCTGGGTATAGAGGGGATCCCCAACAATGGGCAGGCGCAGGTGGGCGGCATGCACCCGAATTTGATGGGTGCGGCCGGTCTCCAGTTCAAACTGCATCAGGGTGTAGTTGCCCAATCGCTCCAGCACCTGCCAGTGGGTTACCGCCGCTCGCCCTTGGCCGGGAGGCAAAACCGCCATCTTCTGCCGCTCCACCGGGTGGCGGCCAATGGGGGCAGAGATCGTGCCTTGGCTCTGGGCTGGCCGGCCAAACACCACCCCTAGGTAGATGCGCCGAGCCGTCTTGGCCTGGATCTGGGCCTGCAGATGCTGGTGGGCCTGATCGTGTTTGGCAATCACCAGGGCGCCGGTGGTGTCCTTGTCGAGGCGATGGACGATCCCTGGGCGCAGCTCGCCGTTGATCCCGGAAAGGCGAGGACAGTGGGCCAGCAATGCGTGCACCAGCGTGCCGCTGGCATGTCCAGGAGCAGGATGCACCACCAGACCGCGCGGCTTGTTGATGACCAGCAGATCCTCATCTTCGTAGAGGATGTCTAAGGGGATCCGCTCCGGCTCCAGAGTTGTAGGGGTGGCTGGCGGGATCCGCACCTCAATCTCATCCCCGGCTTGCAGGGGGCGATCCTTATCCAGGCAGGGCCGCCCATTGAGCCAAACCTGGCCCTGGCGAATGAGCTGCTGCAGGCGCGAGCGCGACAGCTCCGGCAGTTGTTCCGCCAACCCGCGATCCAGCCGCAAGCCCTGCTGTTTTTCCGTCACTCTTACCTGGCGAATTGCTGCCGCCGGATCCCTGGGGCCTTCCATTTGCCCTGTTTCCGCAAACTGCTGCTTTGAAAACATTGTGGCAGAGCGGTTCTTTTGCATTAGGTAAAAAAGGGCGAAGATTTGTGGCAGCTTTTTCAGCCGGATCCTAGCGAGATTGCCTTTGTCTCCTCCCCATCTCAGCCGTCTCTAGGGGCGTTGTGCCGGGATTCTAGCCCCAGGAAAACCCTCAGTACACTAGTGGGGGTAGACTCCTTAAAGCCAGGCCAGATCCTGGCTGGAAAAGGTCTTTCTGCTACCCACAACTAATTCACGCTTGCTCTGATGGGCATAAGGAGACAAGGCATGTCGGATGGAGTAGCGCTGGGATCCTCTCACCACCAGCTTGGCTCAGAGCCACCCTTGGTTGTGCCCCTCACAGAGGTGGGGCTGCGGGACGTGGCCCAGGTGGGTGGGAAAAACGCCTCTCTAGGGGAAATGCTGCAGCAGTTGACCCCCAAAGGGATCCGCGTGCCCCTGGGGTTTGCCACCACTGCCCATGCCTATCGCCAGTTCATCGCTGCAGGCGGCCTCGAGGAGAAGCTGCGGGAGATCCTCAAAGACCTCGATATCGAGGATGTGCGGAACCTGCGCGAGCGGGGCAAAGCCGCCCGCACCTTGATCCTGCAGACGCCTTTCCCCCCAGAGTTGGAGCAGGCCATCAGCGAAGCCTACCAGAAGCTGTGCGAGCGCTACGGCCCCGATACCGATGTGGCGGTGCGCTCCAGCGCCACAGCAGAAGACCTGCCGGATGCCAGCTTTGCCGGCCAGCAGGAGACCTACCTCAACGTGCACGGGATCCAGGCAGTGCTGAATGCCTGCCACCGCTGCTTTGCCAGCCTGTTTACCGACCGGGCCATCTCCTACCGCCAGATCAAGGGCTTTGACCACTTCCAGGTGGCCCTCTCGGTGGGGGTGCAGAAGATGGTGCGCTCCGACCTGGCCTGTTCGGGGGTGATGTTCTCCATCGACCCAGAAACGGGCTTTAAAGACGCGGTGTTGATCACCGCTGCCTATGGGCTGGGGGAAAACGTGGTGCAAGGCATCGTCAACCCCGACGAATACGTGGTCTTCAAACCTACCCTAAAGCAGGGGCTGCGCCCCATCCTCTCCCGGAAGCTGGGCAGCAAGGCCCTGAAGCTGGTCTACGACGAGGAGGGATCCCGTTCCACCAAAAACGTGCCCGTCCCCGAGAGCCTGCGCCGCCAATATGCCCTGCAGGACGACGAGATCCTAGAGCTGGCTCGCTGGGCCTGCCTCATCGAAGAGCACTACTCGGCGCTGCGGGGCCGCTTCACCCCCATGGACATCGAGTGGGCCAAAGACGGGATCACGGGCGAGCTGTTCATCGTCCAGGCCCGCCCCGAGACGGTGCAATCCCAAAAGGCCACCAACCGCCTCAAGACCTACCGCTTTACGCAGACGGAGGCGCGCCCAGACCCCCTGGTGCGGGGACGGGCGGTGGGAGAGGCCATCGGCCAGGGCACAGCCCGCGTCATTTTGGATGTGCGCCGCTCGGATCAGTTCCAGGCTGGCGAGGTGCTGGTGACGGAGAAAACCGATCCCGACTGGGAGCCAATCATGAAAAAGGCCAGCGCCATCGTCACCAACCAGGGGGGCAGAACCTGCCATGCGGCCATCATTGCCCGTGAGCTGGGGATCCCGGCCATTGTTGGCTGCGGCAACGCCACACAGGTGCTCCGCTCCGGCGATCCCATCACCGTCTCCTGCGCCGAAGGGGAGGAAGGGCGCGTCTATCCCGGTCTATTGCCCTATGAGGTGACGGAGATCCCGCTAGAGGAGCTGCCCCGCCCCCGCACCCAACTGATGATGAACGTGGGCAACCCGGAAAAAGCCTTTGGCCTGAGCGAGATCCCTTGCGACGGCGTGGGTCTGGCGCGGCTAGAGTTCATCATCGCCAACCACATCCAGGTGCACCCTCTGGCCTTAATCCACTACAACGAGGCGGTCAAGGAGGAGCCGCGCCTGGCGGAGCTCACCGCCCAGTATGCCGACAAGCCGGAGTACTTTGTAGACAAGCTGGCCCAGGGGGTGGCCACCATCGCCGCTGCCTTCTACCCCAAGCCGGTGATTGTGCGCCTGTCGGACTTCAAGAGCAACGAATACGCCCACCTACTGGGCGGATCCCGCTATGAGCCCCACGAGGAAAACCCCATGATTGGCTGGCGGGGCGCCTCCCGCTACACGGATCCCCGCTACCGCGATGGCTTTGCGCTGGAGTGCCGGGCCATGAAACGGGTGCGGGACGAGATGGGCCTGACCAACGTTATCTTGATGATCCCCTTCTGCCGCACCCCCGAAGAGGGGCACAAGGTGCTGGAGGAGATGGCCCGCCACGGCCTGGTGCGAGGGGAAAACGGCCTGCAGGTGTACGTCATGTGCGAGCTGCCCAGCAACGTCATCCTGGCCGACGAGTTCTGCCAGATCTTCGACGGCTTCTCCATCGGCTCCAATGACCTCACCCAGCTCACCCTGGGGTTGGACCGCGACTCAGCCCTGGTGGCCCATCTCTTTGACGAGCGCCACGAGGCCGTCAAGCGGATGATTGCCCAGGTGATCCAGACGGTGAAAAGCCACGGGCGCAAAATCGGCATCTGTGGACAAGCCCCCAGCGACTACCCTGACTTTGCCCGCTTTCTGGTGCAGCAGGGGATCGACTCCATCAGCCTCAACCCCGATTCCCTGCTGAAAACCCTGTTGGTGGTGGCCGAGGCGGAAGCTGCCGGCGCCCACTAGGCCCAGGGGACTGCGCCGGGATCCCGTCTGCTGGGTTACAATCTTCTCTGCTGTGTTGCCACCCCCGCCATGATCCACGAACTCTCCATGCCGGCCCTCAGCTCCACCATGGAAACGGGCAAGATCGTTGCCTGGCTGAAGAACCCCGGCGACCGAGTGGAGAAAGGGGAAAACATCCTGGTGGTGGAGTCGGACAAAGCAGACATGGATGTGGAGTCCTTCCACAGCGGCATTCTGGCCAGCATCCTCATCCCAGCCGGGGAGTCGGCGCCGGTGGGCGCCCCCATCGCCCTCATTGCTGAAACCGAAGCGGAGCTGGCCGAGGCCCAGGAGAGAGCCAAGGCCCTCTCTAAGGGTGCTGCGCCGGCGGCTACCCCTAGCGCGGCCTCTGTCCCCACCGTTCAACGGCCAACCCCTGCGCCTGCAGCAAGCCCCCCCTCCGCGCCCCCAAGTGGCTCCGACGGAGCCGGATCCCAGCGCATCCTGGCTTCCCCACGGGCGAAAAAATTGGCAGAAAGCCTGGGGGTTGACCTGCGCACGGTGCGCGGCTCCGGTCCTGGTGGGCGCATCGTAGCCGAAGATGTGGAGCGGGCCGCAGCTCAGTCTGCCTCCCCGCGGGTGGCAGCTCCCTCCTCGGTCACTCCTCCCCCCGTTTCTGCGCCCCTGGGAGAAGTGGTTCCCTTGAGCACCCTGCAGGCGGCGGTGGTGCGCAACATGAACGCCAGCCTGGGCGTGCCGGTGTTCCACGTCGGCTACACCATTACCACCGACAGCCTGGATCAGCTTTACCAACAGGTGAAGCCCAAGGGGGTAACGCTGACGGCCCTTTTGGTCAAGGCTGTGGCCCTCACTCTCGAAAAGCACCCCCTCCTCAACGCCAGCTACACCGAAAACGGGATCCACTACAAAGCCGACATCAACATCGCCGTGGCGGTGGCCATGGAAGACGGGGGCCTAATTACCCCTGTGCTCAGACAGGCCAACCGAGTTGACCTGTACGAACTCTCACGGCGTTGGAAGGATCTGGTGGAGCGGGCGCGGCGCAAGCAACTGCAGCCGGAGGAGTACACCAGCGGCACCTTTACCCTCTCCAACCTGGGGATGTTTGGGGTGGATCGCTTCGACGCCATCCTGCCCCCCAACCAAGGGGCCATCTTGGCCATTGGTGCTGCTCGCCCCACCGTGGTGGCCACGCCGGAAAGAGCCATCGCCATCCGCTCCCAGATGCAGGTTAACCTTACCTGCGATCACCGCGTCATCTACGGTGCCCACGCCGCAGCTTTCTTGCAAGATCTAGCCCAGTTGTTGGAGCAAAAGGTGGGATCCCTGACGCTGTAGAAGTTCAATAGGTGGGCAGGGTGGGATCCACCGCAAGGGCCCAGGCGTGGATGCCACCGCTAATGTTGTAGACCTGGGTAAAGCCGTTGGCCTGCAACCACTCGCTCACCTGGGCAGAGCGGATCCCATAGTGGCAGAGGACAAAGGTTGGGCAATGGGGATCCAGCTCCCTCAAGATTCGCTCGCTCCACTCTTTGTAACAGCTCAAGGGGTAGTGGCGAAAGCCAAGGGCGCTGAGGTTGACCAGCTCCAGCTCTGCCGGTTCCCGCACATCGATGAGTTGCAGGGGGCCGGCCTCCGGATCGCGCAGGCGGGCGGCCAGTTCTTGGGGTGTAATCGAGCGAACGGAAGCGGCCATGGCCATCTGTAACCCCATCTGGGCTTTCTTCTCAGGATATACCGCCTCAGCTTCTGCCCTGGGCTACTTGTACTTGTAATTGGTGCAGGACGAGGATTAGATCCTAGGGGGTTATCAGGGCTCCAGGTGTCTGCACTTCTGATACGTTTGACTGATAGGAATTTGCCAAGGATTTTCCAATGATGAAAGGATCCCTTCCTAGAAACGGCCAAGCATCCCGATCCACCTGGCGAACCCGTTCCCTCTTGCTGCCTCTGTTGGCAGGGATCGCTTTCGGCTGTGGGGGAGGCGCGGGCAACTCTCCTCCTCTGCCGCCGCCGACTGGGGAGCCTGTCATTCTAAGGGTGGATCCGGCCAAGGGCCCCTTCACTAAGTTGGCCGATGCCGTGGCAGAGGCGCAGCGATTGCAAAGTGCTACAGCCGGCCTGGAGGTGCTGATTGAGATTTTGGGAGCGGGCAAGGAGAGACTGGAGAAGAACCTGGCCCTGGATGGAGGTGACGGCACCAATGGCGGGCGGATTCGGATTACCAGCTCTGCTGCCTACGAGATTCTGGCCGGGTTGTTCAATGTCATCGTAGCTAGCCAAACCAGCCTGCAAGGGGTGGAGGTGGTGTTGGAAGGCGGAAAGATTCAGGTAAACGATGGCACCTTTCAGCCCAGCAAGGTTACCCTCAATAGCCCCAGCTCCAACATTTTGGTCAACGGTAATGCCGCCGTTTTGGAGGGAGCTGTCAACCAATTGGCCCAGGTTTTTTGCCAGCAGTTTTCGGATCCCTGTGTGCAGATCTCGGGCAATGGTCGCGTCGCCAGCATCTCGGTCACTGTCAGCAAGACAGGAGGCGTAGGTGTTGGCACTGTGCCAGGGAGTAATCCGCTCCTGGAGAACAACGCAATCCTTCTGCAAGCTTTGGGAGCTTTGGGGGTTCGCTACAGTGACAACTCCGGCGGGGTTTTCCGCAACAACCAAATCGAGGGGGATCCACCTACGACTGCTGGGTTGGCGCTGCAGGCTCGCCAGACAGCTAGGGGCGCCACCACTGGGATCCAACTGGATGGAGCCGGATCAGTTCCGATCATTCAATCCAACCGGATTGTTGTGGGCAGGATAGCCGGCAGCGTCGGCATTCGCATCTTGCAAGGAACCCAAGCCCGCACCATTGCCGGAAATACGTTCCTAGCCCGGGGCGAGGGCGCAGGGGTAGCCATTCAGGTGGCCCCTGGCACGCCAGCGGCAGTAGCTACCGCTTACTTGGCTGGCAACGGCTTCCAGGGCAACTTTGCTGAAAGGATTGGCACAGACGACTCCACGCCTACGCCGACGCCAAGTCCCACACCCACGCCGACACCCCTGCAAAGGCCCACGCCGACACCCCTGCCAACGCCCACGCCAACACCCACACCCACAGTTCCCCCGGCACCGACACTGACACCTCCACCTACGCCCACGCCCACACCCACGCCTACGCCGACACCAACTCCAAGTCCTGCAGGCCTGCAGGTCACCATTCCGGGGCTGCCTGCCGACGCGATAGTCACCATCCGCCTGGCCGACGGCACGGTCATCGCCACCTCCACCTCAGTGGCAGGCAACGTGGCCACCTTCCCTGAGCCCTTCACCATCCCCTTCGGTGGCCAGATCCGGATAACGCCCGCCATCCCCTCGCCACAGCCAATCACAGTGGGCGGGACGACGCTGAACATCTTTGACAACACCACCAATCCTGGCAGCACTACCTACTTCAACTTCGGTCCAGCTATCTCAGTAAACTAGCCTAGACAGGGCCTTTGGCCTGCTGGCGCGATGGCTGCCGTTTAGGGTGAAGATGAGTAGCGGTCAGGTATTTTCTTGTTCACAGAGACTGGTTATGACTTGACTGCTCCTGCTAGGCGGGCTGTTCTGTAGCAGCTTTTGCTTCTTTTTCCTTAGCTGCTTTCATCTCCGCCAGAATCTCCTCCGGTCGCTTGCCAGCCCGCTGGGATCCGGCAGGCAGCTCATGGGGATCGATCACCCCCTTGGGCAAGTAGGCAAACTCCCGCAGCGGCGTCACCATCGGATCTTCCGTGACCTTGGAAGGCAGACGGCCCAGCGCCACCTGGTGGTAGTTCAGTTCGTGGCGGTCGTAGGTGGCTAGCTCATAATCTTCGGTAACCGAGAGGCAATTGGTGGGGCAAAACTCGACGCAATTGGCACAGAAAATACACACTCCAAAATCAATGCTGTAGCTATAGAGTTCTTTTTTCTTCAGCTCGGTGTTGTAGACCCAGTCCACCACCGGCAGGTCGATGGGGCAAACCCGAACACAGATCTCGCAGGCAATGCACTTATCGAACTCGAAATGAATGCGTCCCCGAAAGCGCTCGGAGGGGATCAATTTCTCAAAGGGGTACTGAACAGTTACGGGCCGGCGGTTCATGTGGTCGAAAACCACCCCCATTCCCTGGCCGATGTACTTGGCTGCTTTGAAAGCGTCGCTTACGTATTCGCCAACTCGCTTTAGAAAAGTCATAGTCGCTTTCCTCTCTCTTGTACTCTCATTCAACCCCCGAAAAAGGCGGGGAAGGCAAGTTTCAAGGCTGCCGTCAACAGCAAGTTCACAAACGAGACAGGCAGCAGAAATTTCCACCCCAAGTCCAACAGTTGGTCAATGCGCACCCGCGGCACTGTCCAGCGCAGGAGGATGGCCAAGAACACAAAGATAAAAGCCTTGACCATCGTCATGAGAATCCCTAAGACCGCCGCGCCAATCTGCAAAAAGGGGTTGTCCAACGGGATCCCAAGCCAGGCGGCGATCATCTCCACCGGCACCACAAACGACCAGCCACCCAGGTACAACACCGCCGCCATCAGGGAAGCCAGCAGCAAGTTGGCGTAGGAGCCTAGGTAAAACAGGGCAAACTTGATGCCGGAGTACTCGGTGTGGTAGCCAGCCACCAGCTCTTCCTCTGCCTCCGGCAGGTCGAACGGGATCCGCTCCGTTTCTGCCAGGGCCGCGATCAAGAAAATGACAAAGCCAATCGGCTGCCGCCAGACATTCCAACTGAGGATCCCCAGCCCGCTTTGCTGCTCCACAATCCCCACGGTGTCTAGGCCGTTGCTCATCAGCACCACTGCCAGCACCGACAGGGCCAGGGGCAGCTCGTAGCTAATTGACTGAGCTGCCGCCCGCAGCCCCCCCAGCAGAGAGTACTTGTTGTTGGAGCCGTAGCCGGACATCAACAAGCCGATGGGCTGCACGCTGGAGGTGGCGATTAGGAAAAAGACGCCAATGGCAATGTTGGAGATCAACAGGTTCTGGCCAAAGGGAACCACCAGGTAGCACAAAAAGACCGGTAAGAAAACCAGGATCGGCCCCAGGGTGAACAAAACCGGGTCAGCCAGGCTGGGCAGCACATCCTCCTTCGTCAGCAGCTTGATGCCATCAGCAATCGGGATCAGTACCCCCTGGGGGCCGGCCATGTTGGGGCCAATTCGCTGTTGGGCTGCCGCCGAGATTTTGCGCTCCAACCAGGTCATGACCATCACCCCCAGGGTGGCAGCGATGACCATGAGTAACATGGGCAGAGGTATCCACAGAGCGTGGGCAGCGCCTGGACTCAGCCCCAAGTTTTGCAAGGCGGTCTCAAAGCTGCGCTGTAAGTCAATACCAGTAGTGGTCATGGAGTGAAGTAGCTTCCTAAAGACAGTGGGCTCAAAAAACCCTAGATCCCTGACTAGGTCTTATTGTTGAGATCCGACTGGGGAGGACGGTAGCGGCGGCGTAGCTCCTGCTCAATGATGGCCTGGAGGCGGGCATCGGAGAGCTGCTCAGCACGGCGACGCCTTTCTTCTTGGTACTTGGCCCACTGCTTGGGGCCGATAATTGCAGCAATAGTTACAACGATCAGAAGCGGCAGAACCAGGATCGCCCAGGCCATCGCCTTTGTCCTCGCTTTCCTAGCAGTATTTTAGCGATCCACCTCCCCCATGATGATGTCGATGCTGCCCAAAATAGCAATCATATCGGCCACCTTCATGCCCCGAACCAGCTGAGGCAAAACTTGCAAGTTAACAAAGCCAGGCGGACGAATTTTCCAGCGCCAAGGACAGACGCTGTCGTCGCCAACAATGTAAATGCCCAGTTCCCCTTTGGCGCTCTCCACTCGCACGTAGGCTTCCCCTTTGGGGATCTTGAAGTTGGCCGAGGGCTTTTTGCTAATGAACTGATAGTCCAGTTGGTTCCACTCTGACTTCGGCCCCTCCAGCATGCGCTTGGCCTCCAGATTTTCAAAGGGACCGCCGGGCAGGGCCTTCACTGCCTGCTGGACAATTTTGCAGGACTCGCGCATCTCCTTCATGCGCACCCGGTAGCGGGCTAGGCAGTCTCCTTCGGGGTAAACCGCCACCTCCCAGTCGAAGTCGTCGTAGCACTCGTAGTGATCTACCTTGCGCAGATCCCAGTTGACGCCGCAGGCGCGCAGCATCGGCCCCGAGAGGCCCCAGTTGATGGCGTCCTGCTTGGAGATAACGCCCACCCCTTCCAGGCGGCGGCGGAAGATGGGGTTGTCGGTGACCAGACGCTCGTACTCATCCACTTTGGGCAGGAAGTACTCGCAAAAATCGAGGCACTTTTCCGTCCAGCCGTAGGGCAAATCCACCGCTACGCCCCCAACGCGGAAGTAGTTGTTGTTGATGAGGCGCATGCCGGTGACGGCTTCAAAGAGGTCCAAGATCCACTCCCGATCCCGCATGGCGTAGAGGAAGGGGGTTTGGGCACCCAAGTCTGCCAAGAAGGGGCCAAACCAGAGTAGGTGGTTGATAATGCGGGTCAGCTCTAGCATAATCACCCGCAGGTAGCTGGCCCGCTTGGGCACGCTGATCCCGGCCAGCTTCTCGACGGCGTTGACAGTAATGGCCTCGTTAAACATGCCGGCCCCATAGTCCCAGCGGGAGACGTAGGGCAGATATTGCACCACGGTGCGGTTTTCGGCAATTTTTTCCATGCCGCGGTGCAGGTAGCCAATCACGGGCTCGCAGTCGACGATGTTTTCGCCATCAAGGGTAACCAGCAAGCGCAAGACCCCGTGCATAGAGGGGTGGTGGGGCCCAAAGTTGAGCAGCATCCGATCAGTACGGGTCTCGATCATGGGCATGGGCATGGCCGCCACCTCCGCAGCTCAGGTTTATACTCTGCAACACTTGCAGTATAGCGGCTTTCCTACTTTTTCTCGGTGGCTGTAGACATCAAGGATCCCAATCCTCGCCATTGAGCTTGGCTAGAGTAGGAAAAAAAGGAGGAAGGGCGATGACCGGTTCCCCTGCCGATGGCTTCTCTCGAGGTGAGCAGCAACATCCGCAATACCATACCGATCGAGCTCTCCTCAATGAGCTGATGGCCAACCCTCCCTCCGACTGGGCCCTGGCGGAAGTAGCCCGTCTGCGCATCCGTTACTGCGGCTTCCCCGGTGCCTGGGATCTGCAGCGGGATTTGGATCAGATCCTGGAACAGTGGGGCCTAAGTGAAGAAGAGTTATTTGCCCGCACCCGCCAGATCCACGCTCGCGGCCAGGTGTATGGCCACAGCTTCAGCACACGGGATGACTGGGCTTAGGGCAGGGTTGGGAGCCTTGCTTGCCTTTCTCCCAGCAAGATGGGGGGTTCCGGCCACTGGCTGTTGGCTAGGAAGCACGAAGTTGCTCGGCAAAGATGGGATCCAAGGGCACATCCAAAGCAGCGATGACCTTGGTCCAGAAGTTCATAAAGCCAATCCAGGCCGAGAGCTCCACCAGATCCTCGTCCGACCAAATGGCTTTGAGACGGGCAAAGAAGCTGTCGGTTACCACCATACTAGGCACAGTCATCCGCTCGGCGTACTCAATGGCCAGCTTTTCCGCCTCGGTGTAAAGGGGGCTGGTGCGGGCCTGGGCTACCGCTGCAATTTTGGCCGGCGAGACGCCGTACTTTTGGGCCTGCAGGGTGTGGTAGGGCAGGCAGTAGTGACGGCAGCCGTTGATCTGGGCAATGCGGATGCTAACCAGTTCTTTCAGCTCCGCGGGCAGGTTGGGGTTTTCCGTGTGCAGCGCCCCGTAAAGGTTCATCACTGCCCGCATCAGTTGCGGCTTATGGGCCATCACCTGTAGCGGGTTGAGGGCAGTGCCGTAGGTTTTCTCCAGGCTTTCGTAAACCTTCTGCAGTTGCTTATCGGCTTTTTCTGGGGGAACAGGAGGGATCCGCATGGAGGATCTATCTAAAATTGCAGCATTCTCGACTTTAGCGCGTTTGGGGAATCTGCCCAAGCCTTCCCTTCGCTGCTCTGGCTGCTTTCTTGGGGATCCCTCCTCCCACTGAGGAGTAAGCTTCAAGCCTTCTGAGGGTGCGGGCTTTCCCGGCCCCACCGTCAAGCCGGACGGCAGCCCTGTTTGCAAGCCCCCACTCAATTCCCCAAGGACTGCTCGAGGGCCTCCACCTGCTGCTGCGTGGCCGTGGCCCCTTGGTTGAGGGTTTGCTGAAGCTGTTCCCGCGACTGGTAGATCTGCAGTGGCCCTCCCTGAGGGATCCCTTGCTGGGCGGCCTCGGGGCTGGCCTGTTCCGGCCTCGGCTCCGAGCTCAGCGGATTGCGGTAGAGGCGGTTGACCAGCAGAAAGCCCACCAGCACCACGGCAGCAGCCACCAAAAGTCGGATCATGGGGGGTCCCTTGCAAATCGCTAGTTCTAGATCTAGAATGCCCCAAAAGAGTGCCGAGTATCGGGCAGATTGCGGGGGCTTGGCCGGAGTCAGACTAACCAACATCGGCGGGGATCCCCTATCGGACAGCTTGGGGCAGCAAAGTTGACGGGGCTCTGTCCCTTCAGTACGATAATGGATCCAGCTGGGCGAGTGGCGGAACTGGTAGACGCACCGCACTCAAAATGCGGCGGGAAACCGTGTCGGTTCGAATCCGACCTTGCCCATAGCAAAGCGTCTCTGGCTTCGGCCCTTGGGAAGCGGCTGCCCTCGCCACGAGGGGGAAGGAAGAAAAGTTGACGGGATCCTTCTCTAGGTTGCCTGGGCTGTTTCGGTTAAACGTCAGCCCAGCAGCTTGTGATTTCGCTAGGGAGAGGGGGAAAGCTTGCCGCTGGCTTAACTCGAACGGCGCACCAGTTGCCAGCCCTCCACCTCAGCCAAAGGCTGTAGCCCCAGCTCCTGGAGCGATAGCTGCTGAGCTTGGACAGGGGAGACCCAGAGGTAATCCCCATGTTCCCCTGCCCGTAGGGCCTGGTTATCCACCCATCGCCCGGGGTTAGGGGTGTAGAAGGCGAGGGCCTGGGCTTGACAGACATCCGGCAGGCCGCTGCGGCCAATGTCTACCACGGGAAAATCGGGGTCGGCAGAGCCCAGCATCTGTTTCCAGTCCATCTGAGCGAAGGCGGGATTGAAATTGCCAAAGTCAGGCCGCAGAACAATGCTGACCATGGTGAGGATGCTGGCAGCTAGGAGCGTACCCACCCAAAGTTCACCAGCATAGTGCAGCACCCGCCGCCAGCTCCAGATTGCCGGCAAGAGCAGATACAACAGACCAATGGCCACCAACGACCAGGCGTGGGGTTGGAGCAGCTCCAATCCCTCGACATCCCGCCTGACGGCCACTCCCAAACCCAAAAGCAGGGTCCCCACCGCCGCCAGCCCCCAGGAGAGCACCTGGGCCAGGTGGGGCCTGTCCCGCAAAGAACCTCGTCCCGCTGTTGCCACCGAGCCGGTGCGGAGCGGAAACGGCAGAGCTTGATCCAGGGCCACTCCTGCCAGGAGAGCCAGCCAGGGATAGAGCTGTACCGTGTAGTAGGGCGTTTTGGTAGGGTAGAGCTGCAAGAGCAAAAACAGCAGCAGGGGGAAAGACCAAACCAGCAGGGTGGATCCCGGCTTTTGCTGCAGCAGCAGCCAGCCTCCTACCAAGGCCAAAACCGTCCAAGGGAAGCCGTGGATCGGGAGGTGCCAAAAGTAGTACCAGCCGGTGGCATCGGCATGGAAGGGTTCTCGCCCCAGATCCCATACCTTCCCCACCAAGGTGGCCAGCACCTTTGCGCCATACACCCCCATAGCCGGCACCAGCCAGAGCCCAAAGATCCCCAGGCCCAGCAACATCCCCAGCCAAAAAGAGCTGGATCCCAGCCAATGCCGCCGCTGCTGCCACAGGTAGGGGATCAAAGCAACCCCCGGCAGCAGGATCATGGCACTCTTCATCAAGAGGCCCAGCCCAAAGGCTACCCCCACCAACCAAAACCAGCGCCGGTGGCCGCGGCTGCCGTTGACTAGGGCCAGGATCCCCAAGAGCTCTAGGCAGGTTAGGGGCACGTCCTGCCCCACCAGCCGTCCCTGCTGCACCCAGAGGTAGCAGAGGGGTAAAACCGCCATGCCCAGCAGGGCTGCCCGGGTTGGCAAAAAGGCCCGCCCAATCCAGCCAATGAGGGGAATAGAAAGCAGAGCCGCTAGGATCCCGGGCAGCCGCGCCGCCCACTCGTTTACGCCGTAGAGGGCAAAGCTGAGGGCCACACTCCAGGTAAGCAGGGGAGGTTTTTCAAAAAAGGGCTCCCCCAGAAAAGTTGGCCCCAGCCAGTTGCCTCCCCGCAGCAGCTCGCGGGCCATCTGGGCATAAAAGCTCTCGTCACAGCCAGCCAAGCTGGGATCCGCCCCCGAAAGCACAAACAGGGGCACCGCCAGGCCCGTGATCAACAGGCTCAGGCCCCAAAAGGACAGCAGGTTTGGGTCGCGGCGAAACTGGACAAAAGAAGTACTGCTTAGACGGTTGGGGTTGCCGGAAGGACGCATGACGGCAGCAAGTGGCAGCTCTAACCAGACTAGACGCTACCGAAGGAGATCTGGCCTTTTTCCAGCCAAAATCCGTAGGAGCCCTGTCCTCTGTCGGTAATGCCGGTTGAGGCTAGCAAAAAGACGCAGACTTTAACGCTGCGAAGGTGAGGGCACTTGTGGGTCTGTGGGTAAACCAGCCGTGATTGGCTTGCCGACTCGCCAGCGGAACAGAACCCTTAAGCCCCCACCTTCTCTGGGTCGGCATAAGCGCGGGTAGCTCACGGAAGCTCCAGGGATCCAGAGGTACTCTCTAGCCCATCTACCAGTGAGGTCAGTCCCTGAAACCAGTCAAAAAACTGCTCGGCATAGGGTTGCAGGGCAGGCTCCAGGTAGTAGAAGTTCTCCCCCCGGTCGGTAAATTCCCAAAACTCTGCCACCGTAGAGAGGAGCTCCTGGCGGATGATCTGAAGGCGGGCCAAGGGCTCGTGCTGCATGTCCTGATAGATCAGCCTCGCCCAATCCTCCCGGCCACAACTGAGGAAATAGGCTGCCAAGCGGACTTGGGTTTTGCGGATCCCGCGTAGGGTGGCTTCCTGCTGCTCGCTTTCCGGGTCTTGATCTAGGCGCAACAAGACCTGCAGGATGGCCTCTGTTGTTTCCGCTTGCAGCGCACAGCTCAGTTGGGCCAAAACGCCCAGGTCAAAGCCAAAGGTTTCGCAGAGGAAAAAGAGGCCGGCCTTGTAGGCCACCAGGCTGTAGTAGCGAAAATGGCTGACTATCTGCAAAACCAATGCCGGCTGCCGCTGGCGCAAAGCAGCCTCGGCCAGCAGACGGTACTGCTTGAGCAGGTTGTAGCCGCTGCGGATATCTCGTGCGTTGATGACGGCCCGTAGGTAGGTGTTGAAAAACTTGATTACCCACTCCACCAGCCGAAGCTGTTGGCTTTGCAGAGCCCGGATCCCCAGATCCCGTGTGTGGATAGCTACCAGGGTGCTCACCTGGCGCATGCCATTTAGCCCCTCGGCAAACAGAGCCTGATACTGCCGCAGGATCTTCAGCTCCAGCCAGGATCCCTCCGCCTCGATCTGGCTCAATAGCCGCTCATCCACCGAGGCAAAGTCGGGATCCCGCCGCAGCGCGGGGGTCAGGAGAAACCAGGAGCAGGGCAGGTGCGCCTTGTGCTCGGCATAGAATAGCCACAGGGCCTTCAGGCTATCCAAGGCCTCTAGAAGGATAACCCCCTCCTGCTGATGCAGAGCACTGGTGGCGATGGTTTTGATCTCATCTAGAGCCGCCAGGCAGCGCTGCTGGGCTGTCGAGTAAGGCTCTGGCGCAGAGGGTCGTCTGGCAAGTAGGAACTGGGCAGGCCGGGAAGCCAGGGATCTGAGAATCGCTTGCTGTGCCTGCTGTTTGATGCGGCGGACAATCGAAGTTGGCTGCAGGAAGTGAA